>JBBQPP010000809.1:0-1809 GCA_038217255.1 Bacteroidales bacterium
TTGCTGTATCTGTATGATCCAGCGGTTGGCGAACCATAATCTTATAGGTTTCATTAAAAAAATTGTTGCCCGGAATTTTTTCAATCGCCTTTATCTCGGGCTGTGAATGTAAAAATTGTGACAACTGGGCGAATGAAACAAATGAAATCAGCAGAGAAATAAAAAGAAGTTGCAGCTTTTTCATGCAATTGATTTTATAAAGGTTGGTTTTTTTATTTTTGACGAAAATAAAAAAGATTTTCAGGAATAAACAAAAAAGATTTCAGGATGAAATTTAAAATAATGCTTACCACTCCGTTTATTGTGCTGGCAATGTATAGCTTTTCGCAGAAGTTGCCGGTGGTTACAATGGAAACAACTTTGGGGAAAATTGTGTGTGAAATCGACACAATTCATGCACCGCTTACTACACATAATTTTTTAAATCATATTCAAAGAGGCACGTACAAAAACGCTGTTTTCTATAGAGTTGTAAGGCCAGACAATCAACCTTACAGTAAAACTAAAATAGAAGTAATTCAGGGAGGTATGTATTCCGATGAAGAGATTGACAAAATTAAACCAATCGTGCATGAAACCACAAAAGAGACCGGATTAAAACATTTAAACGGAACACTTTCGATGGCACGGAACGAACCGGGAACCGCATCGACAGAGTTTTTTATTTGTATTGGCAAGGTAATGATTTAAATTCTATTTGAATTGTTGATTTAGCACTGTGATCATCAGCAAGATAGATTTCTGCTTTAACGTTTAATATCTTTGTGAAATCCAAAATAAATAATTAAAGGATATAGATACTATTCTTTAATTGTCAATTCGTAACTGACTCTTAGATACTGATTTTTAAAAGTATAAATAAATATAAACCGCATATAATCAGATATATAAAAAACATTTCCACTCTATTTTTCACTTTTGATTTGTAAAAAAAGAAAATAATATTTGCATGTTAGTAAATATTCACTAACTTTGACGAAAAATTAATTTACAATGAATAATCAGACAGATAGGCAAACTGAAATAATGGAGGCGGCTTTGGGAATTATCAACACTTTGGGGATTCAGGGGCTGACAATAAAAAACATTTCAAAAAAAGTTGGTATTTCGGAACCAGCAATCTATAGGCATTTTGAGAGTAAAACAGATATATTGATTGGCATCCTAAGTAATTTTAAGGATATGGCAGATATGCTTTCTGAAATAATGAAAAACTATGAAGCAACTGCACCCGAAAAAATAAATTTCCTGTTTTCCAGGATGCTCGAACTGTTTACAGAAACTCCTTCAATGGTTTCGGTAATTTTTTCAGAAGAAATATTTAAGAATGAAGAGGTGTTAAAAGCGAAGATAATTGAGATTGTAAATCTTCATTCTCAAACAATTGAGGGCATTATTTCAAAAGGGCAACAAGAAAATAATATCAGGACTGATATTGATGCTAAAAATCTGGCGCTGATTGCAATGGGTTCTTTTAGGTTGATGGTAAAAAAGTGGGAATTGCAAAACCACGATTATAGTTTACAAAAAGAGGGAAAAAACCTCATTGAAATATTAAATAAAATTTTAAGTAAATAAATAATTATGAAAAGGTTACTTACATATTTGTTAACGGCAGTTTTATTCCTGTTTGGGATGATTACTTTGTTTCTAAGCACTTCCATATTCTTCGATTGGTTTGGGGTCAGGGAAAATGAAGGGAACTATGTGCTATTTGTAGTTATTGCAAATTTTATTGCAAGTATTCTCTACCTGATTGCGGCTTATGGTTTCATGAAAAAGAAATTTTTCACTGCAAAAGTCCTTTGG
>JBBQPP010000810.1:0-1802 GCA_038217255.1 Bacteroidales bacterium
CCTGAGATGGCAACCGACCCGAGCAAAAAGAAAAAAGCGGTTTTTGGCATTTTTTTTATCAATCCACCGAGATGCTCTATGTTTCGTGTATGTGTTTGATTGTAAATATTTCCGGCGGCAAAAAACAAAAGAGATTTAAATAATGCGTGGTTAAAAATGTGCAGGAAACCACCTGCAAAACCCAAAACAGCAAGGGTCGGATTATTAATAGCCAGCCCAATTACCCCAATGCCAATCCCCATCCCGATAATTCCAATATTTTCGATGCTGTGATAGGCCAGCAGTTTTTTTAAATCGTGTTGAACAATGGCCAGCGTAACTCCAAGTATACCTGAAACAAAAGAGATAATCAGCAGGAAAATACCGACCGGAAATAAATCAGTATGAATATATGTAAGTACCCTTATAATTCCGTAAATCCCCATTTTAATAATTATACCACTCATAATTCCCGAAATATGCGATGGAGCAGCAGGATGGGCGTTTGGTAACCAGGTGTGAAGTGGGATGAATCCGGCTTTAATTCCAAATCCGACAAAAAACAAGAGAAAAAGAGGGAATACCGGCTGTGTTTTAAAATAGTTTTCCAGACTGTTAAAACCAATTGGTTCACCTGTTGCAATCGATGAAATAATAAAAGCAACAATTATAAAAATAAATGCAATGTGCATTTGAATTAAAAACTGAATGCCGGCTTTTATTGTTTTATGAATTTCAGATTCAAAAATAACAAGGAAAAATGCGGCAACCGACATTAGTTCCCAGGCGATTAAGAAACTGATTCCCTCGCGAAGTGTTAAAACAAATAACATACACACGTGCATCATCAACAAGCTAAAATGATGCAACCCAAACTCGATTTTTGTTTTTTTGTTGATGTAGGGCGACAAGTACCCTTTTGAATAAAGAATACCGGCAAACATTATAAGGTTAACCACAAGCATAAAAAACGCTGAAATCCGATCGATTACCAGAAATATTTCACTGCCCAATAAATATGCAAAACTAATTTTTAAAACACCGGATGAGTAAAACGATTGAATGGCAACAAAGCTTGATAAGCTAATCAAAACGATATCAATAATTAATATTACCAGAAATTGAAATCTCGAGGGAATAAAAAAAAGTAGAAGAGAAACTAAAAGAAATGAAAGTAAAACAACCGACATGATTTTCAAATTTTTACCCTGGGCAAAAATACATTTTATAAAATAGATTAACTGTAATAAGAGGTTTTTTATTGTAATTTGAAGATTGAGAATAATGCTTTCAGACTTTTTTGTATAAATTTAAGCGGATTCAGATGTAGATTAGATTTACATTCGGGTAACATATCTATTTAATGCGACCTCAAATGGTTTTCAAGTTTTAAATCGAATAAGTTTGCACGTTATTGTAAAAAATATCGAAATGGATAACATATTCAAACCCAAATTTTTTAGCGTTTTAAAAGAAGGTTATTCCGGCAAACAGTTTTCAACCGATTTAATGGCCGGCATTGTAGTGGGAATTGTTGCATTACCTTTGGCCATTGCGTTTGCGGTTGCATCGGGCGTATCTCCCGAAAAGGGATTAATAACTGCTGTGGTGGCAGGATTAATTGTTTCGGTTTTGGGAGGAAGCCGCGTACAGATTGCGGGACCAACCGGGGCATTTATAGTAATCATATTCAGCATTATTTCGCAATATGGATTCGATGGATTGCTAATATCTACGATACTTGCCGGGTTTTTACTGATTATTTTCGGTCTGCTTAGATTGGGTACACTGCTGAAATATTTTCCGCATCCGCTTATCGTTGG
>JBBQPP010000811.1:0-1792 GCA_038217255.1 Bacteroidales bacterium
GATTCAGGGTCGTGATACCGTTATGCCTTTTGGTATTTTGCTAGTATCCATTTCATCAGGTTTCCTGATTTATTTCTTTATTGTAAACGGGAAAAATAAACAATAGCCATTCTTAATAAATAGCTTTTCCAAAGTTTGGAATTTTGGAAAAGCTATTTGGGAAAAACTATCCGTTAACCAACCCTGTATTCCTCAATCTGCTGAAAGCCTCTCAAAAATTCATCAGTTTTCATTCTTTTTTTTCCGGCAATCTGCAAATCGATAATTTGAAGCCAGCCATTTCCGCAGGCTATATTCAAAAATGTTTTACTATCAGATTCAATTGTTCCCGGCAAAGCCACTTTTTCTGAATCAGTTTTTTTAGCAAAAAATATTTTCGTCTGAATTTCAGTTCCGGTTTTTTGATTGATCATGTTTGTCCATGCAGTCGGATACGGCGACAATCCCCGAATTAGGTTTCTGACAGTTTCTGAATCCTTTTCCCAATCAATCTTACAATCCTCCTTAAAAATTTTTGGGGCGTGTTTTATGGCATTTTCCTCAATTAAATCAGTTTGAGGAATGGGTTGAATATCTCCTTTAGCAATAGCATCAACGGTCTCAATCACCAGTTTTGAACCAATTTCCATTAACCGGTCGTGTACTTCGCCAACCTTTTCGTTTTCGCCAATAGGAGTTTCTTTTTTGAAAATAATTTTACCTGTATCAATTTTTTGGTCGAGCAAAAAGGTGGTTACACCGGTTTTAGTTTCTCCATTTATTACTGCCCAATTTAGCGGGGCCGCGCCACGATATTGTGGTAAAAGTGAACCGTGTAAATTGAAAGTTCCCAAAGGCGGCATGTTCCAAACAATTTCAGGTAACATTCTAAAAGCCACAACAACTTGCAAATCGGCTTTCAAACTTTGCAATTCTGCTAAAAAATCAGGATTTTTTAGCTTCTCGGGTTGAAGTACTTTCAGGTTATTTTCAATTGCATATTTTTTTACAGCCGATTCAGTGAGTTTATTTCCCCGCCCTGCAGGTTTGTCAGGTGCAGTAATAACACCGGCAATATTGTAACCACCGTCAACCAATGCTTTTAAACTTGCCACCGCAAAATCGGGCGTGCCCATGAAAACGATATTTAGTTCTTTTCCTTTCATAACAAATAAAAATTTCAAATTTCAAAATGTTGGACTTGGAAAGTCCAACTCCCTTTCGCAATGACAAATGACCGGTGACTTTTTATTTTCCTTCTTCCGTCTTCCGACTTCTGTCTTTCGACTTTCTTAAAACAGTATTTCCTTTTTGTGCTTTCGGAAAATAAGGACAGTGCCTGCATCCATTCGAACAGCAGTAGCCCCGGTTTATCAAATAACTTTCAGTCATTACCCTGTAGCCATTTTCAATATAAAAATCTTTACCTTTTTCCAGTTTGTCTGAAAAACCATCCGAATTACCAAAAATGTCATCAAAATATCCCATTCAAAACAATTTCTCCAAAACTAAGTAAAATGCTTATCTTTCGATATAAAACAATGAAAAATGGGAATTGAAAGAGATTTTTTGATGCGACAATTGAGGATGTTGTTTGATATTATTTCCAAAATGATTCGCCACCGTGAAAAGGGGGAAAATGAAGATGCGCAGGATGAAATCAAATATTTCTACTCGTGCCTGAAAATTGATGAGGACATCAAAAATATGAATATTGAAGCGCTGTTTGATTTGCTTGTCAATACAAAAAAACTGACAAACGAACACATTGAAATGGTTGCTTTTGTGCTTAAAGAACAAGGCGAACTTTCAG
>JBBQPP010000812.1:0-1791 GCA_038217255.1 Bacteroidales bacterium
TTTTTCGACACAATAAACATTTGCGCCGATCGGTTGGATCCACTCAAAAACGAATCAAGCGAGTACGAAACAACCCACATTGAAACGTAACCGTAAACTAATTTTTCGGGCGACTGAAACACGAAATAGGAAGAACCAATAATTATCACATCGCAAAGCATGATGATTTTTCCTGGGCTTACATTGCGGTATTTCATCACTATCATCGCGAAAATATCAGTACCACCGGTGCTGCCGCCACGCGAAAAAACCACTCCGAGACCAATTCCGCCCATCATTCCGCCCAAAACAGCAGAAAGAAAAGTGTCGTCAACCAACGGTTTTTCCAATACATTTTGAAACACAGCAAAGAAAACTGTTAAAACGGCAATACTGTAAATGGTTTTCACCCCGAAACTTGCACCCAGGATTTTTACGGCGACTAAAACCAAAATCACGTTTATAATTAAAAATGTGATGCTTACAGGAATCTTTGTAGCAAAGAAAACAACTGCCGCAATACCGCTTACACCGCCACCTGTAATCTCCGCCGGGATCAGGAATAAAAGCCATCCCAATGCAAAAAGCAACAATCCAAAAGTGATGATTGCGTAATCTTTAATTATCCCTCCGTATTTATATCTCATGATTAATTGAATCAAAAACATTGCATTTTATATATTTCAGGTTTAAGCGCGCAAATGAACAAACCTAAATCATAAAAATAGATGAGGGAAATCATGGAAATGATGAATAACCATAAATTGAATTTGGAATGTTAAATTCGCCGGATAATAAACTTTTACATGTAATGAAATCATTTATTTTTAAAGCTGTTTCGTTTTACCTCTTAGTTTTTATAATCTCTTGCAAAGCGTCAGTAAAAGACAAACCGGCCAAACCAAACATCATTTATATTCTTGCCGATGATTTGGGTTATGCTGAATTGGGTTGTTATGGTCAGAAAAAAATTGAGACGCCCAATATTGATGCACTTGCAACAAATGGGATGCGTTTTACGCAACATTATTCTGGTGCTCCGGTTTGCGCACCGTCACGTTGTGTTTTGTTGACAGGAAAACATTTGGGCCACGCACAAATCCGTGGAAACGATGAATGGGCTGACCGTGGCCCGGTTTGGGATTTCGAAGCCATGGAAAAAGACCCCAACTTAGAAGGACAACGACCGTTAAAAACGGGAACGATTACAATTGGTACGTTACTCCAAAGTGCTGGTTATAAAACAGCTGTTGTTGGAAAATGGGGTCTGGGCGCGCCGCTTACCGAAGGTATCCCAAATAAACAAGGCTTCGATTTTTTTTATGGCTACAATTGCCAGCGACAGGCACACACTTATTTCCCTGTTCATTTATGGAAAGATACAGCGAAAGTTTTGCTGAACAATAAAATGGTTCCACCTCATACAAAACTTCCGAAGGGAGCAGATATCTATAATCCGGAATCCTACTCCGATTTCTGGCTTACTGATTATTCACCTGATTTGATGCAAAAGGAAGTTCTTAACTTTATTAAGGGAAATAAGGGTAACCCGTTTTTTATGTATTACGCATCGCCAATTCCGCACAATCCGTTGCAAGCTCCAAAAAGATGGGTTGATTATTATCTCAACAAATTTGGCGATGAAGAACCTTATCTCGGGAACAAAAGTTACTTTCCGCACCGCTATCCTCACGCTTGTTATGCTGCAATGGTTTCATATTTAGATGAACAGGTTGGCGAAATTGTCGCTACCCTGAAAGATTTGGGTTTGTATGAAAACACAATAATCATATTTACAAGCGACAATGGACC
>JBBQPP010000813.1:0-1780 GCA_038217255.1 Bacteroidales bacterium
TTTTCAAATTTCCGGGTTTGAACCAGCGATGAATGCAAATATAAATTGTGCGGCATTACAGTTGCACCAATAATTCCGATGGAAATATACAACGCACTACCATTTAAGTTTGATGGAATAAATCCGTCAAGAACGTCGCCATAAACAGGTGAAACAATTAGCATTTCAGCAAAAAAGGATAATCCAATAATGAAAACCAGCGAAACAATAAAAACTTCCATTGTCCGCATTCCTTTATTTATAAGAAAAAGTAGCAGAATCGTATCCAGGGCGGTTAAACTAATTCCCCAGATTAGTGGCAACCCAAACAGCAGATTTAACCCGATTGCCATTCCCACAATCTCAGCTAAATCGCAGGCAGCAATTGCAATTTCGGCAATAATATATAGTGGAATATTTGCCCATTTCGGATATGCATTTTTGGATGCCTGCGCCAAATCCATCCCTCTAACAATACCCAAACGCGCACTCAACGACTGCAACAGTACCGCTATTAGGTTCGACATGAGCAAAACCCAAATTAATTTATATCCGAATTCAGAACCTCCCGCAATATCCGTTGCCCAGTTGCCGGGATCCATATAACCAACACTTACCAAATACGCAGGCCCCAGAAAAGCTAAAATTTTCCGCCAACCCTTTTTATCTGTCCGTACAGATGAATGTACTTCGCTTAACGATTCCGATTTCATGAAAATGACTAGTAACTATTTTTATTATTGGAAAACAAAAGTAACAACTACAATCAATCTAAAAATTAAAAATATCTTTTGTTTTGTGAATTACTATAACAACTAACTTATAACGGAAGTTTTGAAATATTAAAAATAAACGACAATCCATTACTCATTTGAAATATCTTTCCGGTCATTTTTTCCTTCTGAAAAACTTTTAAATTGTATTTTTGAAATCTTAAAATATCTAAAACAAAAAATAATGCCGGCTAAACTATTTTTCCGAAATTTTTTATTCTTTGTACTTCTGTTTCAACTCTCATGTAAGCAACCCGAATTTAATTCTCTTCGCGAAAAAACCGAATTAGGCGGAACCTGGCAATTAGCCCTTGATTCAACAAATATTGGCATTTCAGAAAAATGGTTTGAGAAATCATTTAATGAATCGATCATTTTACCAGGAACTCTGGATGAAAACAACATAGGAAATATCAATACAAATCATGATGAAACCATGCGTTTGTCGCGCGAAAGAATGTATGAAGGAAAAGCATGGTACCAAAGGAAAATTACAATTGACAATTCCTGGTATAACAAGGAAATTACACTGACTCTTGAACGTACAAAACCTGCAAAAGTGTGGGTTGACAGTAATTTTGCCGGAGAAAGTTCCACCATTTTATCGCCGCAGAAATACAACTTAACTCAGTTTTTAACTCCAGGGGAACACACAATTACCGTTTTGGTTGACAATGGCCCCAACTCTGTTCCCAAAGGTGTTCAGGGTTCACATGCCTGGACCGAACATACGCAAACCAACTGGAACGGAATTATTGGTGAAATTTCGCTGGAAGCAACTGCCAAAAATTATATCGAATCGATTCAAATAAATACTGATACTGAGAACAAAGAAGCAATTATTACGATTGGTATTTATTTCGCCGGCAAAGCATCAGAAGAGGCCAAAATTAATATAAATGCAGCTTCCTGGAATTCATCTGTTCAACACAGTACTTCAGAAAAAACAATAAAAATTAGTTTGAATCCGGGATTAAACAGTGTGGTTGTTAAATACCCAATGGGCAAAAAAGCTCAGTTTTGGAGTG
>JBBQPP010000814.1:0-1777 GCA_038217255.1 Bacteroidales bacterium
AAAAAAGTTTCACTTTTACTGCCGAAATTGCCTGTTTTAATTTCAGAAAGCAACATTTGCACGCAAATACAAACCGACAAATACGCCGTCTATGCCGACGATGTAGTTTACGGTTTAAACATTAGTTCAAAACTCGACGAAAAAGTGCCGGATTTCTGTTCACCGAAAAAAGAATTTGATGAAAACAGCTTTAAATTTCGTGTAAATGAAGTAAAAAATCAATTAAAAACTTCCGAATCGAAAAAAGTAAAAATAAATAATCTCGAAGCCGAATTCATTAAAGGCGATTTGTTAAATTATTGGCTTGTAAATGATTATAAAAACAAACAATGGTTTGAACTTTGGACGGCAAATTCTGATGAAAACAGAAAAGAAGTAAAAGATTTTTTAAGTTCTATAAATCTCGGAGGTGGAAAATTTGGAATTGATATAGAAGAAGGTTCGTTAGGGAACAAAGGCGATTTGAATAGTGATTCTCTTGATAAGATATTTGTAAAAAGGGAAGGTGGAAAAACTACTGGTATTCAACTTATTTCTAAATCTTCACCTAAATATACAGATCAAGCAAGAAAAAATAATATTCAAGGAAACGTAACTTTAAGAGTTACTTTTCTAGAAAATGGCGGAATTGGTTCTATTTCACCAGTTTCAGGATTGCCTGACGGTTTGACTGAACAAGCAATCGCATCTGCTCGAAAAATAATGTTTTTGCCGGCGAGAAAAAATGATTACAAATATTCAGTTACCAAAACTATCCAATACTCATTCACACTTTATTAATTAATATGAAAATTACAAATGTTATTTTAGGAATTTGTTTACTGTTAATTTTTAGCATTTCAGTTTTTTCTCAAGACACTGAAACAAATAGCGATTCTAAAAAAGATGACTCAAAAACCGGAAATAAAATTGTTTCTGAAACGGGAAATTCAGGTAAAGATAAAAAAAATTCTCCCGTCAAAATTCTTTCAAAACCAATGCCGAAATATACAGAATTAGCCAGAAAAAATAACACGCAGGGAAGAATTGTGTTGGAAGTTACATTTATGGAAAATCGAAAAATTGGTGAAATTAAAGTAATTGAAGGTTTGCCCAATGGCTTGAATGAAAAAGCTATTAAAGCCGCAAAAGGAATTAAGTTCAAACCTGAAATAAAAAATGGCGAACTTCAAACAGTTACCAAGAGAATGGAATATAATTTTACGATTTTTTAAGAATGTCGCATTTATTAGAAATAAATAATTTAGAAACTCATTTTCCAACTCGCGCAGGTTTGGTCAAAGCCGTTAATGATGTCAGTTTCTACATTGACGAAGGCGAACTTTTGGGACTTGTCGGCGAATCGGGTTGTGGGAAATCAATTACGGCTTTGTCCGTGATGCGTCTGATTTCATCGCCGGGAAAAATTGTCGGCGGCGAAATTAAATTTAAAGGTGAAGAATTATCGAAAGCGAGCGAAAATCGTATGCGCGAGATTCGCGGAAATGATATTGCGATGATTTTTCAAGACCCGATGACTTCGCTAAATCCGGTTTATACGGTCGGCGAACAGATTGCCGAAGCCTTGCGTCTGCATCAACATTTAAACAAAAAACAAGCCCAAGAAGCGACTATTGCAGCAATGCAAGAAGTTTCAATTCCTGCACCGGAACGACGTTTTCGAGATTATCCGCACCAACTTTCCGGCGGAATGCGTCAACGTATAATGATTGCGATGGCTTTGGCGTGCAATCCCGAACTGCTTATCGCCGATGAACCGACAACTGCTTTAGATGTT
>JBBQPP010000815.1:0-1767 GCA_038217255.1 Bacteroidales bacterium
ATTGTGAGTAAAATAAAAATAAATAATGCAGCCATTCCAATAAGGATATTTGAAAAACCGTAGGAAACAAAGTTTATTGGATCCTTAACATCAGGACCATTCCATACCTCTTTGAATGATTTCAATTCTTTTTTAGTAATATCGCTTTTTACCGATATTTCACCTTGATTTATTTCGGCAATCAATCGTATTGGTAATTCAGTGGAATCGACAAGGAAAGCCCTGTCGCAATAAACAATGCCTTCATACAATAAATCCAGCGATCTTTTATATCTGTTGACAATCTTGTCGTTAGGAACATTATGACCGCCGGAAAGAACCCTGCTTTTTACACGTTCTATATTTATCAGCACATCATCGGTTGTAACATAATATAAATACACTTTGTATCCTTTTTCCTTTGCTTGCTTTATTAAAGTAATTTTTGAAGGGTCCGACATGACAGTTTCCGTTGAAAATGTGATGCCTGACATTAATAACTTTTGTCTTATAAACTCGGCAAGAACAGCGGCCAAATAGAAATTATAGCTATTTGTTTTTAGCTTAAAAATATTTTCCTTGACGATAAATAAATGTGAAAATTCAATTTCTGCTTTTTGAGCCAATGTGGATTATTGAAAAAAAATGACCAATTCGTTGGCAGATGCTTCAATCTCAAATTTAACGAAATTGAGTTCCCCATTTTCTTTAAGTTTCGATTCGATAAAGTCGGCATTAACAAAAATGCCAATATTATAATGGTAATATTCTTTTATCCTATTAAAAAGTGTTGTTTTCCCTGAACCATTTGGTCCGGCAAAAATCCTGATTTTCTTAATCACTTTCTGATGGGTTCTATCTTATATTTATTTTCCGATATTTTTCGTGTCAACGGAGTTATTTTTCCCAAAGCAGTTCTTCCAGTCTTTTGCGTTTTATAGATCACACCATTTTCTGCATAAATTACAGGGATACTATTTTGATTATTGACAGCCAGAATTTCTTCTGTAGCTTTTTCAAGAAATGTTTTGTTTAAATTATCATCCGTCATTGACAAGCCAACTTCTTTTAAAGTAGATTTTTTTGAGCTTGAAGATTTAATCCTTTTCCTATTACTATTTACCGAAACAGACTTTGTACTTTGTTTGCTGATTGAAGAAGTGCTTTTGTTCATCGCAATTTCCTTTCTAATTTTACTCAAATTTAAAAATAATATTTTAATGCTTCGCCATTCTGCCTTTTTAGCATAAAACGATGATAGTTATATCAATTTCCCTTCAAACGCCCTCTTCAAAATACTCTGCCTTAATGATTCTGCTTGCAGCAAACTTTGGCCAATGGTTTCTTCTATTTTATCACAAACAGTGAGTTTGCTTTCCAATTCATCAACTATGAGTTGTTGCTCATGCAATGGGGAAAAAGGAATTGATGCAGTTTTAAGCTGCGTAGTATTAATCCTTGGTCTAGTTGCACCATGTATTTGACTTACAAGCTGATTCCTCATTGCTTTTGTTGAAAAATAATATGCAAGATATTTTCTATTGATTTTTGCATCTGAAACCCGGACTAAAAAACAATCAGCCTTATTTATTGCTTTTTCAATATAGTCAGGTAATATTACTGACCGGATACTTTCTGTAATGAAAGAAGAAAAGATTATATCTCCTTTCCCTACTGTATGGTTTTTAATAGTCTCATATTTCTCTTCTGAAACAAATGTTTTGTATTCATTTCTGGGCATTGTTAATAAAGTATAGCTAAATCATTATTCCATTTAAACATTAAAAG
>JBBQPP010000816.1:0-1767 GCA_038217255.1 Bacteroidales bacterium
GGCCCCGACGGTTCGTTATATGTAGTTGACAGTAACAAAGGTAAAATCTGGCGAATAATTTATCAATCATAAATATATTATCATGAAACAGTTGACTCTCATTTTTTTAACAATCATTTTACTGGATTCTTGCGGTAATAAAAAATCCGGTGAAGGAAAATCTGTTATTATCCAACCTGATAAAACAGAAATTGACAAACTGGAAAAATCGCAAACAGAAAGTTTGGCAAATCATCCGGGCAAAAAAGTTTACGAATCGGCTTGTTTAGCTTGCCACATGCGTAACGGCTCAGGAGTTCCGGGAATGCATCCTCCGCTCACTGAATCGGAATTTGTAAATGGTGACCCGGATAAATTGATAACAATCATTTTAAAAGGAATATCGGGAAAAATGGAAATCCAGGGTGAAATATACAACAGCATTATGCCACCGCAGGCACAATTAACCGATCAGCAAATTGCTGATGTATTGACTTTTATACGCGGTAGTTTTGGGAACAATTCGGGAGAAATTTTACCCGGGCAAGTACAGAAAATAAGAAATAAGTAGGGAATAAAGTTAGAAGCCCGAAGTTAGAAGCACGAATCGAAAAAAATGAATTAAAACTTCCAACTTCCTTTCGTTGACTCCGATCTTCGAGCTTCCTACTTCTTACTCCAATATTTTAATTGTTGTTCTGCGGTTTAGCATTCGACCTTCAGGCGTTTCATTGGATGCGATAGGCACCTTGTCCCCGTAACCCAAAAATGTTAATCGGTTTGTGGCAATTCCATTTTTCACCAAATAATCAACCACCGATTTTGCCCTGTTTTTCGAAAGCAACTTGTTATTTTCCGCGTTTCCAGAACTGTCAGTATGTCCCTGAATTTCTATTTTCAGTTTAGTGTTATTCTTTAGAAAAGTAACTACATTCTGCAATTCCGACTCCGATTGTGGAAGAATTCTAAACGAATCTGTTTCAAAATAAATGTTGTATAACTGCACCTCAGCACCAATTTCAATGGGTTGAAGTTCTATTTCCAAAACCTCCGGTTCGCCAATAGAATTGGCCTTGCCCTGATTTACAAATTTCGAAGTGTAAAGGTAACCTGGCTCAGCAACTGTGAAAGCATAATTCCGGTTTAGCATCACATAGAACATTGCCTCGCCTTTTTCATCGGTATCCTGCAGCTGAAATCTGCTGGTTTTAAATGGCTGGCTCTCCAATTTTACTTCCACTTGCACCGGTTTATTTGTAACCATGTCTTTAACTTTTACCCTTACATAAGCAACTGGTGTTGTCGCCAGTCCCCTATCGAAGTTAAAAGCAAAAATCTCCATTCCCTTTTCGGTTTGGCGTGAAGACGAAAAGTAAGTTGTGTCGCAAATGTAATTCAATGTCAAAGCATCATCGTCGTAATGCGTATTTATGGGGTATCCAAGATTTTTTAAATTTGAAAGATTACCTAAATTATCGGCATCTGCTACAAACAAATCCATTCCGCCCATGCCGGGATGACCGTCGGAAGCAAAAAAGAAATTATGTTTCTCATCATATACGAAAGGTGAAATCTCATCGCCCGAAGTATTGATTAAACTCCCCAGGTTTTCAGGGGTTTTCCATTGTGGCTGTCCATCTTCTGAAAATCCGGTAAGTTCAGCGCGCCAAATATCTTTTTTACCGTTTCCACCATTTCTGTCGCTCGAAAAATACAAGAAATGGCTTTCGGTTGAAAATGAGGGTTGACCTTCCCATTTTGCTGAGTTTACAAGGTTTCCGGCATTTA
>JBBQPP010000817.1:0-1765 GCA_038217255.1 Bacteroidales bacterium
AAATAATTACCTCATCGCCAATATCGCACAAAACACCAAGCGTTAAAAGTATTGCAGGCGAGCTGCCCGAAGTAACAATGATTTGATTGGGAGAAACCTCTACACCATATTTATTAAGATATCGTTTGCTGATTTCTTCCCGCAGTTCAGGATCGCCAAGACTGTGCGTATAATGAGTGCGGCCTTCTTTAAAAGCATTTCCTACTGCATCAGCGACGCAGGCGGGCACATTAAAATCAGGTTCGCCAACTTCAAGATGGATCACATTGATTCCCTTTTTCTCCATTTCAGCAGCTTTCTCCAAAACTTCCATTACAATAAATGGTCTGATATCTTTTGCTTTTTGAACAATCATTTAACCTTTTCTTTTAAAATGAAATAACAAATGTCAAAAATCAAAACCCAAATAACCATCAAATCTCAAAAAATAATTTTCGAAACAAAGGCTTTTTTATAATTTGGATTTTCGAATTTTGACTCATTGGTATTTTTTTGATTTTTTTGATAATTGTTATCTGGAATTTTTCAACCTCTTAGTTCCCTTCTGACACAAACACATTAAAGATATCGTTTTGCAACCTGCAGTGCCTGATTTAGGTACCCTCCCCCAAACAAATAATAGTGGTTTAAAACATGATACAACTGGTATAAACTATTACGCTGTTTCCAATCTGTGGGAAGCGGATTAAATTCATTATAAGCATCATAAAACCGTTGTGAAAAACCGCCAAACATTGTCATTATAGATAATTCCATTTCACGATCAGCATAATATGAGGCCGGATCGATCAAAGCCGGGCCTTTTTCAGAAATCATATAATTGCCCGACCACAAATCGCCATGTATCAATGCGGGAAAGGATTCTGCTGGCAGCAGATTTTCAATCCGTTCTAACAATTTTTCAAAAATTTTCCGATCATTCGAAACAAGTGGCCGTTCTTTATGAATTAAATTTAACAGAAATCGAAGTCGGTTATCACGAAAAAAGTCGGGCCAGCTTTTGTTCCAGTTATTGTTTTGAAGCGTTGCTCCACAATAATTATTTGCATAAAATCCGAATTGAGGATTGCTGAAATTGTGTATAGTTGCCAGTCCCTTGCCAAGTTTTTCTTCACTGGCAGCAGCAGATCGACTACTTTCAATATATTCAAGAACCAAAAAACCGGGCGTATTATCAACAGTTTTTGCTGCAATTACTTCCGGCACGATTAAAAAATCCCCTGCAGCCTTTTTTAATTCCTCCAAACTTTCAGCTTCGCGGATAAAAATATCTGCGGCACAATTGTCATTCCATTTCAAGAAAAAATTGCCCGTGCTGGTTTTTAACTTTGAAGCATGGTTGATGCACCCTCCTCCCAAAGAGTGTTCAGAATTAATCATCACCTTTTGCCCCAATTTGTCAGAAATTGCGGAAGCAACCATTTTAAATATCAATTGATTATTGTTTTGAAATAGATTCATTGTGTATTTTTCTTTAAAAACACTTGCATTTTTCATGGTTTCCGGCAGATATAGGCATTGTGTCAATGCCTGAAATATGTTGACAATTTTAAAACCATAAAAGTATAAAAATATCAAAAATAATTTCCCCAACACAGGACATCTGGATACTCAATACTTACTGCTGAATACTTGGTACTTGAATTAAATAATCCTAATTTTGAGGAAATATGGTTTTAGTTGAAATGAAGATTTTTATAAAAATATTATTTCTGGCTTTGATAGCTGCATCACTTAAAAGTACTGCCCAGCAAACGGAAAGATT
>JBBQPP010000818.1:0-1760 GCA_038217255.1 Bacteroidales bacterium
TTCAGGTCGAGGGTGATTTCGAATTTCTCGTATTTTTTTACTGTTTTTTGATTAATACCGGCTACTGAAACAGAAGGTTTAACTCCGGGAACAAATGTTTCTGCAGAAACTTCGGCTGAAGCAAAAAATTCTTCACCGCTTTTTCCAACCGGCACCACTTTGTAAAAATAATTTTTGTACGGCTCAAGGTTTTTATCCTGAAAAGTGGTGGCTTCAGTTTCGGCAATAAAACTTTTATCATCAACAAAAAAGTCGGGTTGACTGCCGCGGTAGATTTTATATTTCGAAGTGTTGGCAACATCCGTCGTAAGCCAATATAAATCAATGTTTTTCCCTTCAACCAGTTTGGCCTGCAAGTCTTTAATTTTTATTAAGTACCATGCCATTTTAAAATTGTCCATTTCCAGCTTCCCGGTTTTTGCGCTTGCCAAACCGCGGTCAATATAAAAATCGACACTCTGCACACTGTTATTTTTCGAATAATAGGCTCTTGTCAGTTCGAAAGTATATTTGTGCCACTGGTTGTCGCCGGGAATTTCTTTTTCAATGTATTCAAATGTAAATGGCTCGGATGAATAGCTTGGGCTAACTGTTATTTTTAAATCAATATCAGATTTCAGCTCCATTTGAATTCTTGGATTTTCTGTAACCGAAATTGCCCTGAACGGATGAAAAGTAAATCTGTCGAATGCTCCATGCCCTTCCGTGCGCGAGTATTCAATTTTAAAAGTACCGCCGTCTTCGGTAAGATTGTAAGTTCCTTTGGTTTCGGTACCCCAAATTATAAACGGAGGTCGATTTCCCTCGTTGTTTCGAAATGAAAATTCAAGTGTGCCATTTTCAAAATCATCGGTGTACCCGATTCGTTGTGAATATACTGCAGGGTTTAAAATGAATAACATGATAACAATCAGAAAGTTAATTTTCAATGTGCTTCCTGTTGCGTGAATTTTTTTAGGTTGGAAAACAAACGATAAATTTTTCATTGGTATTAGGTTTTGTTATTAATGTACGAAACAAAAAATGAGAGATTGTTTTGAACTATAAAAATAAGATATTATGCGTCAAATCGCCGACACAAGAGTGTAATTTTAAAAATACCGGGTGTTTTAAAAGATTACCGGTTTTAAGTTGTAAAAGATTGATTTGGAAACTGAAAACAGTAAAAGCATAAGTTTCACAGGACAAGGACAGGAAAATATATACTGTGCAAAATAGTGTTACAAATGTGTGCTGCTTCCAATGAATTCAGATTAAAATAATAAATTTAGAATTTGATTAAAATAAAACATAATTGACGCATATGAAAAAGTTTACATTCTACCTTGTTTTGATTTTTGCACTGGGCTACCTGATGGCTTGCAAACAAGAAAAACAACCTTACACAGTTGCAGAAAATTATATGTTTGTTCAGAACGAAGAACGCCGCAATGATTCAACAGAGTGGCAGTTGGTGTGGGAAGACAATTTTAATCAGGGTTTTCTGGATACTTCACACTGGACCCGAATTGGGCTTTTTACTTCTCCGCAATGGAAAGTGCCTGTGGAACGCTGGCGGGAAACCACAGGATGTTTCAGGTATATTTCCGCAACCGATGATCGGGTTGTACAATTTGACGAAGAGAATATTTACCTGCGCGGAATAGTAAATGAGGACACAATAAATGGTGATCCCCGGCCATATCTAACAGGAGGGATTTATACCTGGGGAAAATTTGCATTTCAGTATGGCCGCATCGAAATCAGGGCAAAACTGGATC
>JBBQPP010000819.1:0-1757 GCA_038217255.1 Bacteroidales bacterium
GCCTTGAACGAACTTCAACCCATCTATTTTTCAAACACACAAGATTCCCTGTACCACCTTGTTTGTTACGAACAATCGTTGTGTTTTTATCTAAATGGGGAACCGGAAAGAGCTTTGTGGAAAATCGATGAGTTCTTACACCGGAGCGCAGACAGTGCTTCGTTCCAATATTTCTTACCAATAAGAGTATTGTGCCTGAATAAAACCTTTCAGTGGAATGAGGCGAGAGAAAGTTTTATGCAATTTTTAGATATGCAAAATTTTCCGCCCGAACAGAAAATGGAAATGGAGCAAATTATTACGAATTTGTATGAAAAGAAAAATCGACCTCGAATTAAGTCAGTCAGAAAAGCCGAAAATTTGTCCCGTTTTTTCCCCGGTTCAGGTCAAATTTATGCTGGTGATGGCAGTGAGGGGATCGTTAATTTTTTGATTAATGCTTCGATACTTACATTTGCCGGTTTCCAGGTTTACAATGGTTTTTATATAACCGGATACCTGGCAGGACTGGGTTTATTTAATAAAACTTACCACGGGGGAATTAAGCGTGCCGGCGTTTTAGCATCTCAAAGAAACAAAGAGCTTATGGTCGATTTTAACAGTAAAATTACGGAGTTGATTGTTACAAACTTTGAGTCAAATTAAGCTCTATTTCCAACCTTTCATGAAATTAAAATATTGCCAATTCTTTCTGGCTCGCAGTTAGCGGTGCAGTTGTTTTTTTGATTCCTATATTCCTGTTCACCCCTGATTTTATCGCCAATTTCTGATAATTTTTAACCCAGCTTATAGTTAATCCGAACGGAATTATGGCTAGTCCAGCATTTGAAATTATTCATTTTCAAATATTCGTTGATAAAATCTCCCATTTCGTTGATTGCTTTTTCAAATCATCTCACATTGTTTCTACTTTGCTTTTGAATTAAAGAATGAATATGAAATCAAATTGGTATTTTTTAGGAATGCTATTCATTTTGCTTCTGAGTGGATGTAGCAAAGACGAATTAATTGAGGAATCGGAAGAAGAAGAAATAATCGATTTGACTGATTATGCCGACTGGACAGAAACAACACACGGTAATTTGGTTGATCCTGATTATTCAATTGTTTTCAACCAAACAAAAGTATTACGATTTGACATTAAAATTGGCAGCAACGATTGGACAAAAATGCAGTCTGACTTATCCTCGATTTTAGGTTCCAGCGGTGGAGGTCCCGGTGGTGCTGCAACTGTAAGTTCAGACCCGATGTGGGTTCCGTGTTCTTTTAATTTTAACGAAACCGAATGGTATCATGTTGGCATCCGCTACAAAGGGAATTCAAGCTTAAAGTCAACCTATCAGTCGGGAAATAAAAAACTCTCGTTTAAACTCGATTTCGATCAATTTGAAGGGGATTATCCGGCCATAAAAAACCAGCGATTTTATGGATTTAAACAACTTAATTTGAAGAATAACTATGACGATACTTCTTTAATGCGCGAAAAAGTTGGTGCCGACTTATTCCGTCAGTTTGGACTGGCTTCTTCACAATCCGCATTTTGTGTTGTGTATGTTGACAACGGAAGCGGCCCAAAATATTATGGAGTTTATACTTTGGTTGAAGAAGTAGATGATACGGTTTTAGGAAGCCAGTTTGCCCTTAGCAACGGAAACCTTTATAAACCCGATGGAAGTGCGGCATCTTTCGCCAGCGGAACATACAACACCAGTCAAATGGAGTTAAAAACCAACGAAGATTCGGCCAATTATTCCGAT
>JBBQPP010000820.1:0-1755 GCA_038217255.1 Bacteroidales bacterium
ATTTACCTATCATTTGGTAAAAAATTACGACATCCGCATCAATATATTGAAAGCAGAGGTATATCCGGGGAAACGTGGCAGTTTACTTCTGGAACTTCATGGTAAAAAAGATAATATTGAAAAAGGTGTTGAATACCTCAACAAGCAAAATATCATTTGTGAATCGCTCGATAAACGCATTCATTTTCAGGAAGAAAAATGTATCGACTGCGGAAATTGCACAGCCGTTTGTTTTGCAGGATCACTCACAATGAACCACGAATCCTGGAAATTGGAGTTCGACAAAGAGAAATGTGTGGTTTGCGAATTGTGCATCCCCGCCTGTCCGCTGCATTTGTTTGAAATCGATTTTCGGTAATTGGGGAAATGAATTTTATACCAACTGGTATAATACCGTTTGATAAAATGACAAAACAAATCATGAATCAGCCTTTTAAAAATTTGTTTGGAGGGTTTCAACCACGAACATACCGCTCGCAATTCAATATTGCACGTTATACCAGTTTTGAAGTTGCGCACCTTGAAACCGATTTGTGGATTGGCGTTGATCCAGATTCTTTTCAACCTGAAATGAAAGCTGTTGCGCTTGCAAAAATCAAAAGTTTGCGTGAAAAATTGGATAAATATATTGCGGCTGAACCATTTTTCAAGAAAAGTCTGAAACCATTTCATCCTTCTGAAATTGCACCAAAGGAGGCAGTCGAAATGGCGATGGCAGCAGAAAAGGCTGGAATCGGACCGATGTCAACTGTTGCCGGATTGTTTGCACGCGAAGTTGGCGAGGCACTTTTACAGAACTTTTCGATACAGGAAATGGTTATTGAGAACGGCGGCGACATTTACGTTCTTTTAAAAAATGAATTGATGCTTTCGGTTTTTGCGGGCGAATCCATTTTATCGGAGCGCATTGGTCTTGTTATTCCGCCTGAAAAAAGCAAATTGGGGATTTGTACTTCAGCCGGAACAGTTGGTCCGTCATTGAGTTATGGAAAAGCGGATGCAGTGGTGGTAGTTTGTGAAGATGTTCTGCTGGCAGATGCATTTGCAACCGCATTCGGGAACAAAATTAAATCGCCAAACGATGTTGAAAAAGTGATCAACCAATCTGAAAAATATCCTGAAATTCTTTCATTGTTAATTATTTGTGAAGATAAAATAGGGATAAAAGGAGAGAATGAAATTAGACTTTTGAAGTAAAAAAAATGAAGAAACAACGAAGGAATTATGCTGAAAAACTCTCTTTCTTCAACTCCCCCTTCCAAAGGTAGGGGAGAATTAAAGAAATAGTAACAGTGTAAAATTGAAAATGACAGCTACAAAATGACAAATATTATGACAAAAAAAGACATACGCACAGAACTCAAAACCCGGGTTCTCGTTATGGACGGCGCAATGGGTTCGCTTATCCAGGAATACAAACTGACAGAAGCCAATTACCACGGCGAGCGCTTAAAAGATTTTCCGTATGACCAAAAAGGGAACAATGATATTCTGTCGATAACACACCCTGAAATCATTACCGAAATCCATACAAAATATTTGGAAGCAGGCGCCGATATTTTGCTTACCAATACTTTTAACGCCACGCCAATTTCGCAAGCCGATTATCATACCGAAGAGTTTGTTTACGAAATGAATAAAGCATCGGCAACGTTGGCAAAAAATGCTGCCGACAAGTTTACGGCGCAAAATCCTTCGAAACCCCGCTATGTTGCAGGTTCATTGGGACCAACCAACAAAACCCTTTCCTTGTCG
>JBBQPP010000821.1:0-1754 GCA_038217255.1 Bacteroidales bacterium
TCTTTTGTTTCTGTAACAAAAATTGTGGCAAATGGTATCGGTTCGTTTTGTTCGCCAACAATTTTTCCTGTTACAATTTGCGCCTGGGTTTGAAATGAGATAAAAGTGGCAAATAGTAAAACCGCCAAGATGTATAAATCCTGAATCCGCATAAATCTGTTTTTGTTTTCCGAATAATTGTTACCCAAAAGTAAATCTTATTAATGAAAAACAACATTCGGTTCATTATGTTTAACGGTTTTTAAGAATTGGTCAAAGGGAGCTGGACTTTCTAAGTCCAGATTTTCAATTGTAAATTGGTCTTTAAATAATTTTTCTGGAAATCTTGCAATCAATGTTTCACAATAAACTTTCGTGTTGAAATCTGCTTGTCGGATGTAGCACGCAAAAAATATACTCCATTCCTCAAATTCGAAACATTTATTCCATTTGTTAACGGAACTTGCTTTTCGTTGATAACTTCCTGTCCAACAATATTAATAACGGAGATTTCATCAAAATAAGTTAGTCCGTTACTTTTGAAATTAAGATTCCGGTTCACCGGATTAGGAAATACGACTAATTCCAAAAGGTGCATTTCATCAGTACTTGTAATAGTTCCATCTTTAAACTCAATATTGAAATCAACATTTCCCCCATTGCTTTCAATGCTGATTTTTGTCGTTTCATCGCCTAAATAACCAGTAGAATGGATAATTGAAAATGTATAATCCTGTGCCCCTTCAAGTGCAATTTCTGTATTAAAATTATTGTCGATTTGATGAATGTCAGAAAATGTAACGGCACCAAAACTTAAAATTCCGTTTGCCCGGTTGGTTATAGTAACTTTCACCGTGTCAGAAATTTCACCCTTTACAAATTTGCCGATTGACACCAGCATCAGTTTAGGTTCTGTAATTGTTGTGGTTGGCAGTCCTGCACTTCGCCACATATTAATTCCCCCAATCATTTCGTAAACTTCTGCAAAACCAAGATTTTGCATTTTTATAAAAGCACCGGCACTTCTGCCTCCCGACTGACAGTGTAATAGAAAAATCTTGTGTTTAGGCAGTAAATCCAACTGTTCTGTAAAATCAGTTAAGCCAGTACTTCGGTTGATGGAACCTGTGATATGATAATTATTCCATTCGCCAGCCGTTCGTACGTCGAGGATTACAAAATTCGGGTTTGTTTGATTGGCTTTTAATAAACTGTCGCTTTGAAGTGCAGTAATCCTTTTATATATATTTTCCGCCAATTTGCTTTCCTCAGCAAAACTGTTTTGGGTAAACAAAAAACTTAAAAAAAGAACATGGAAAATGGCAAAACAAAAACTATTACTTTTCATTGTTGAATATTATTTGCCCAAAAATAACACAATATTCAGCAACCTAAAATATTTTAAGTTGCTGTTAATCTTTATTGTAAATAAGTTTTAGATAAAATTAACACACAAATTGTTTTTCTGAAATAAAATGTTCCTACCTTGCAGCACAGTACAGGACAGTTGGGAGATGAAGTTCCGAGTTCAAAGTTTAAAGTGATTCACCAACTCGAAACTTTGAACTCGAAACTCGGAACCTGAAACCTGCAACAATTAATAAATAATCACTAATAAATAATAAATTAAAGAGATGGCAAACAGATTAATTGGCCGGCTTCCAAAAGTCGGTATCCGCCCGGTAATCGACGGGCGCGAAAGGGGGGTGCGCGAATCACTTGAAGTGCAAACCATGAACATGGCAAAAAATGCCGCCCGGCTTATTGAGGAAAAC
>JBBQPP010000822.1:0-1750 GCA_038217255.1 Bacteroidales bacterium
ATCGGATTGGTTTGCCAGGTTCAGGAAATTAATTTAAGAACAACTACTGTTTTAACCCGTGATGATAAATACATCATTTTGCCAAACACTGATCTCACGAGTAATCAGGTGATAAACTGGACACACAGCGAAGTAGTTTCCAGATTTGAAGTCAGTGTCGGAGTCGATTATTCATCTGATGTCAGCCTGGTAATGAAAATATTAAAAGAAGCAGCTGAAAATCAAAAAGGTGTTCTAACAAATCCCAAAGCTTTTGTGCGTTTTACAGATTTTGCCGAATCATCGCTAAATTTTTCTGTTATTTTCTGGACTGAAGATGTTTTCAGGGTCGAAACCATTAAGAGTGAAATCAGGATAAAAATATTCGAAATGTTTGCCGCAAATAACGTTACCATTCCCTTCCCACAGCGTGTCGTTCATTTTGACAAAAATGCTCAGAAAGAAAAAACTGATAAACTCAAAGATTTACCGGATGTTGAAATATAACTTTAATCATTTCTTAGATAAACTCATATCCAATTCAATCGCTTCTTTCAACATTCTGACGATTGGTTTCTCATCCACTTCATCCACCGAATAAAAAATTTAGTAACAAACCTGTTTTTTGGATGCATGATCCGGGCCAGATCATGCATATTCTCCGATTTCCGTAAATTATCAAGGTTTTATTATTCTTTAAAGCAAAAACAGTCCGATATTACTATCAGACTGTTTCAATTTTCCTTTGCACATCTTTCTAGAAAATGTAACGAATCGAAATCGCACCCCCATCTCCAGTGAATGCAGAATTGCTAACCAGATTTAGTGCTGGTTTCCAATCAATTCCAAGATTAAATGGTATTTCCTCGAAATTGTATTCAAGTCCAAGTATTCCATCAATACCAATTACGGTATAATCTTTTCTATTATCATAATTTCGATAATATTGACCATTCCAGAAGCCAATATGAGCACCAACTCCGTAATACCAATTTAAACGTGGAGTATTAAATGCTTCGGCATGAATTTCATATAAACCGGTAATACTGAATCCATGCCAGCGCGAGTCAAAAATACCTTCAACAGCTTTCGATTCATTTAAAAAGTGTTTTACTGTCAATCCCGAAGCAAAACCGCCACGAAGTCCGATTCCAGTATTATAATCCTGAGATTTAGATTCAGCAACAAAAAACAATAACACAATCATTATAACTGCAATTTTTTTCATATTCCTTAATTTTTAAAATGTTATAAAATGTTTAAAATCAATCAAAGTAAAAATTTTTAAAAAATATACCTTATTGAAAAGGCGCCACCGTCACCCCAAAATCCGGAAGCACCAACCAAATTTAATGCAGGTTTCCAATCAAGACCAATGTTTATCGGAATAAAATCAAAGTTATATTCCATCCCAAGCACCCCGTCAATACCAATAACCGTATTGTTTCCGTACTTTTCAAATCTCCAGTTGTATTCTCCCTTCCACCAACCTATATGTCCACCGCCGCCATAATACCATTTCAACCGATCGGTATTAAATGCAGGTTTATGTATTTCAAACAATCCGGTAATGCTAAATCCTCTCCACTGAGAATTTAGAATACCTTCAAAAGCGGTTTGATCACCCAAAAAATGTTTTAACGTTAAACCCGATCCCCAGCCACTTCGAATACCAATTCCTGTTTTGTACTCCTGTGCATTGTAAACAAACGAGAAATAAAGTGTAAGCAATAATACGAAGGAAAATTTTTTCATAGCATTAATAATTTAT
>JBBQPP010000823.1:0-1746 GCA_038217255.1 Bacteroidales bacterium
CGAAAGTTACCGATTTTGAAGTAAAAGCGAGCGGACCAGAAGTTATAGTATTAAAAGTAGGCATTTCTGATCCTGACGGCGACAATACAATTTACAAGGTGGAGTTTTACAACGACTGGCATAAAATTGGTGAAAGCAAAACTGCTCCGTTTGAAATAGAATTCAAACCAAAACCTGGCGAAACCATTAAAATTAAAGCAAAGGTTATCGACGAACTTGGCGCTTATTCTTATTCAGAAATTAAAAAAGAGAGCGATATTATTACTTCAGCAAACACTTTGAAAAGGACATCGAATATTAAAGTTTATCCAAACCCTTTTCAAAATGAAGTAATTTTTCAATTACAGAAAAGTTATGCTGAATCTGTTCAATTGGATATTTATAACCTTACAGGCGAGTTGATTTTTACAAATAATTTTAAAAAGGATTTAATTTCGAATAATACAATTTCATGGAAACCGAATCATACAGCGCTATCTGCCGGGATTTATTATTTTCAGATTTATAATCCTGATAACCGAAATTCATCAGTGGAATCGGGCAAAATCATGTACAAAAATTAAGCTGAACTGTCACGATGCTAAACACAAAATTGAAGTCAAAGAAATAAAAAATCTCAAGTATAAATCGATGTCAAAATGGGTGGAAAACTAATACATTCATGCGGCAGATACACAAGTGAAATAAATTAATACAATGCAAAAACAACTGTTTACAATTATTTTTGGAATAAGTTTACTATTGATTATAATTATCCCAAATACCTCAAAAGCCACAAAATTAGTTGAAATCCTTCCAGTTGATAATCAGTGTCTCGTACTCCATTTTCAGGATGGGGCGGTGGAATACAATTGGGATGATACAATCAGCGGTTCATGCAATGGCTGGGATTATTTTCATACCGAAAAATGGTCACTTTGCCCCGACAAGGACCAGTACATTGCCTTTGGAAGTCCTTTAAATGTTGAGTTGGCAAAGCAACCAGGGAGTTTTAGGATTTTATCGAAGGACGATGAAAACTACGGTGAAAATGGTACAGTTCCAATCAGGGTTTATCGAAAATCAAAAGTTTGGGAGGCCGCTATCGACGAAAGAAAACCCGCAATGCACCACTGGATTTATTTAGAATTGCCGCATCCGTTACAAAGGGGAACTAAGTATTCAATAAAAATAAATAGTCAAACCCAATCCAATAAAAATGAAGTTGAACTCGATTTTGATGAAAACAAGTTGGAATCCCCGGCAATTAAAATCTCCAATAATGGTTACGAAGCCGGTGCCGTTTTTAAATCAGCCGATGTGTATTTGTGGATGGGCGATGGAGGAGGTCGCGATTTTTCGCGTTTTACCGGAACCCCATTTCATTTATTAAATACCAAAACTGGCAAAAAAGACTTATCAGGTAATTTAATATTTCGTACAGCAAGCAAAGCCGAACCGGAATACAATAAAAATTTCACAGAAGCCGATATTTGGGAATGTGATTTCTCTGCATTTAATCAAACCGGAGAGTACAAATTGGTAATCGAAGGAATTGGCAGCAGTCAGCCATTTATTATTGGAGACAATCGTTTTGAAGAGGCTTTTAAAGTTGCAATGCAGGGTATGTTTTATCTACGAATGGGTTGTGAAACAAAACCCGCTGGCGATTTTCCAAAATCACGCAGGCCTTTGTTTAAACAAGGGGTCGAACCCGAGGGATTTGAAGTTTTTGTTTCGAAAAAAGAAATGGTAACAGGAACAAAC
>JBBQPP010000824.1:0-1739 GCA_038217255.1 Bacteroidales bacterium
GCATGATACACCAATCCTGTTTTTTCATCCAGTGTATTTTTATAAGCTTCCTGTAATTGAAAGGCTACTTCATCAAACCATTTTGGTTGATTAAAATCGTGGGCATACCTTGCCAAAAAAGGTGAAGCCATGTAAAGTCCATCGAGCCACATTTGGTAGGGATAAACTTTTTTATGCCAAAAGCCTCCTGATTTTGTCCGGGGTTGTGTTTCCATTTGACTTACAAGCGTTTCTGCCGCTATTTTGTATTTTTCTTCTCCCGTACGTTCATACAATTCAAGCATATTTACACCGGGACGAACACGGTCGATATTGTAATCAGTTAGTTTGTGACCGACAATACTTCCATCGTCTTTCACAAAATAATCGATGTAAGCCTTCATGTATTCAGAATACTTTTTATCGGTATTCCCCAATTCGTCAATCGCAGATCCAAGAAATGCAAGATCGTATTCATACTTTGGTTTATTCCCGTTGTAATATATCAGGCTGTCGTAACTTGTCATTGTGGCATCAGCAAATTGAACGGCCCACGAAACAGGTTTTTGGTCAGCCTCTGTTGTTTTGGATTTTTGTGCACAACCAAAAAGAAGGCAGAGAAAGATTGAAGCAATTATCAATTTCATTATTTGGTATTTTTAATCTGAATGTAAAAATAGTCACTTGGCAACTATTTCTTAGGGCTGAAAGTCTCAATTAGCGGGTAATTTTGGCTATCTTTTTAATTGGTTGGAATTATTGATCTGTTGTTCACTGTATTTCGTTCAATTGAATCTTATGATACATTTTCCATTCAACTCAATTTTGCTATTTTTAAACGAATTAATTTTTATCAATGATTAACCCGAATATTTATTCACCACAACTCAGGGTGGAAAATACAACACAGCAAGCGCTTATGTTTTTAAAATTGAAAATAATTTATGATGAAACGAATTGAAAAACCTTTTAAATTAGTTCTACTTGTTTTTCTTTTGACGTTAATTATTTCGTGCAATTCTGATCAAAAACAATCGGATAAAATCGACCGTTTTGCAGTGGTAACCCGGCACAACGTATTCAACAACAAATTTGATTCACTCTCATCACTTTCGGTCGGAAACGGAGAATTTGCGTTTACAGTTGATGTTACCGGATTACAAACTTTCCCCGAATTATATGAAAACGGTGTTTGCCTGGGAACGCAAAGCGAGTGGGGCTGGCACAGTTTTCCGAATACAGAAAATTACAGTTTGGATGAATGCTATCAATATTTCGATGTTGAAGGCAGAAAAATTCCCTATGCAGTTCAGTGGAATGAACCTGGGAGAAAACAGGATGCTGCAAATTATTTCAGAATGAATCCGCACCGTTTGCAACTGGCAAGTTTTGGTTTCGAACTTTTAAATGCCGATAAATCGAAAGTTGAGGCAGGGGAAATCCAAAAAATAAATCAAAACCTGAATTTATGGGAAGGATTCATAGAAAGCTCTTTTGAAGTTGAAAATGAAAAAATCGACGTTTCAACCTGTGTTCATCCCGAAAAAGATTTGCTTGCCGTGGAAATCAATTCACAAAGAATTTCAAAAGGATTTATTGGTTTAAAACTAAGTTTTCCTTATCCAACCGGTAATTGGGGCGATAATGCATCCGACTGGGGAAATGTTACTCTTCATCAAACCAAAATCATTAAAAAAACAGAAAACAGCGCCATTTTCAAACACCAAATTGATACAACAATTTATTTTGCTGAACTAAAG
>JBBQPP010000825.1:0-1737 GCA_038217255.1 Bacteroidales bacterium
CCCTCAATAACAAATGTGGATGTTTTTACAATTGTATCCGATGAAAGCTATAGCTATGTAAACTTTTTTAAAATAGCGAATGGTGCAATAATTCAATCTCATACGGTTGAAATTAAAAAGAAACTGGATGAAACTGATAAAGAATTATTGGAACTGGCAATTATTGAAATCAGGCAGCGATTTAACTCACAATCCACCGAGGTTTATGTTCCTTTTGAAGTGGATTTAGGAGAAAACATAAAAGTAACAATTCCTAAACTTGGTGATAAGAAAAAAATTATAGATTTGAGTTTACGAAATGCTAAATATTACCGGCAGGAGCAGTTTAAACAGTTGAAAATTGTAGATCCGGATAAGCACGTAAATAGAATTATGGCACAAATGCAAAAGGATTTACGTTTAACTGCCGAACCTAGATATATTGAATGCTTTGACAATTCAAATATTCAGGGAACAAATCCGGTTGCTGCCTGTGTGGTGTTCAAAAACGGTAAAGCAAGCAAGAAGGATTATAGGCATTATAACATAAAAACGGTTGAAGGACCGGATGATTTTGCTTCAATGGAAGAGGTTGTTTTCAGGAGATATAAAAGGTTGCTAGAGGAAGGGCAAGAATTGCCTCAGTTAATTGTTGTTGATGGTGGAAAAGGGCAACTGGCTTCAGCATTAAAAAGTCTGGATATTTTAGGGCTACGTCATAAAATTGCCATTATTGGTATCGCCAAGCGTTTAGAAGAAATCTATTATCCGAATGACCCGGTACCTTTATATTTAAATAAAACTTCTGAAACCTTAAAAATTATTCAACAATTACGCAATGAAGCGCATAGATTTGGTATAGCGCATCATCGAAATAAAAGAAGTAAAAACGCGCTGGATAATGAATTGGAACAAATTTCAGGTATTGGAAAAAAAACTGTTGTATCTTTATTGAAGCATTTTAAATCGTTAAAAAGAGTGGCGCTGGCTTCATTTGTAGAATTAGAACAAGTTGTTGGAAAATCGAAAGCCACTATTATTTTTAACTATTTTCAAAAAAATAAAAATTAATGAAAAGAATTTTACAGCTTGTTTTCATACTTTTTGTTACGTTTTCATTTTCGCAGGAAGTTGTTGAAAAAAAAGACATAAAAGTTGGCCTTGTACTTAGTGGTGGAGGTGCAAAAGGGTTTGCTCATGTTGCCGTTTTAAAAGTTTTGGAAGAAGCAGGCGTACGCATAGATTTTATTGGAGGCACCAGTATGGGCGCGATTGTTGGAGGACTTTACGCTTCTGGTTATAGCGCAAACCAACTCGATTCCATTATTAGAACAACAAACTTTAATAAAATTTTGACTGATGATTTACCTCGCAAATCCAAATCATTTTATGAAAAGCAAAGTGGAGAAAAATACCTACTTACTGTTCCTATAAAAAAGGGGAAATTGGGGATGCCTACCGCGTTGTCAAATGGGCAAAACGTACTCAATTTATTAACTCAATTAACGCAGCATGTGAATAATATTAGCAATTTTGAGGAGTTGCCAATACCTTTCCTTTGTATTGCGACCAATTTAGAAACGGGGCAACAAGAAGTTTTAAATAATGGTTTTTTGCCTGTAGCCATATTGGCAAGTGGCGCATTTCCAACATTACTTGCTCCGGTTGAGATGGACGGAAAATTACTGACCGATGGAGGAATAACAAATAATTTTCCTGTTGAAGAAGTGAAAGCCATGGGAGCCGATGTGATTATTG
>JBBQPP010000826.1:0-1735 GCA_038217255.1 Bacteroidales bacterium
GAAAGTAAATATTTTGATGTTGGTTTAAATAAAATTAAGTTCAAGCAATTTGTTGGTGTTTTACAAGTTGAAAAGTTATGTATTGAAATATTACCTAAAGCGGATAAAAATTCTGGAGATGAATCGGTTTGGCAATCTGTACTTATCGAAATGCTCAAAACTGCTAAAGGTTTAAAAGTCCATAACGTTGGAAACGCCAATATAAATAAGCAGAATATTCATTTATTGGATATTTATTTTAGTTGGTATTTAAACGAATTAGAATATCTTATTCGCCAAGGATTAATACGACAATATTACAGAAAGCGAAACAACTTATATTCTTTGAAAGGAAAGCTTGTTTTTTCGGAACATATTCAAAAAAATATTGCGCACAAAGAGAGGTTTTTCACAGAGCATCAGGTTTATAATTACGACCACCTCATCCACCAAATTCTTTCTCAAGCATTAGACATTGTAACGCATTTTACAAAAGGGAAAAATTTATACAGCAAATGTAAAACTATAGCATTAGATTTTCCTGAAGTGAAATGTATAAATGCCTCCGAAACTACCTTTAAAAAAATAGCAGAAAATAGAAAAACAAAACCTTATGCAGTGGCTTTGCAAATAGCACGTTTTATAATCCTTAATTATGCCCCAAACATCAATAAAGGAAATGAAGAAATGCTTGCTTTACTTTTTAATATGAATGACCTCTGGGAGCAATATATTACTGAAAAATTACGGCGTGCTTTTAGAGAAACTCCATACAGAGTATATGGACAGCAGTCTATGCAATTTTGGAATGGCGTAACAATACGTCCTGACGTTGTAATTAAGGAAGGAAACAAGACAATTTTAGTTATTGATACTAAATGGAAAAACATTTGGCAAACCAATCCTTCAACAAATGACCTTAGACAAATGTATGTTTACAATGATTACTGGGAATCAGCAGAAGCATTATTGTTGTTACCCCATAACGAGGAAGTAGAGACTGTCTTAGAGCCATTTGAGGGAAAAGGTCATCGTTGCGGTTTAATGTGGGTCAGTGTGCTTAAAAATGGCGTTTTAAATACTGAAATCGGCAATGATTTAAGGCAGAAACTTATGTTTGAAAAAATTCTACCACATTTACCCCAAGGGAATCAGCAATCCGTTTTAAAGTAAAGATGCTGGTATTGATTTCACCCCTTTCGATACGACCAATTTGATTTTTTGGTATTTCCGCCTCTATCCCAAGTTGGAACTGGGAAAACCCTTTTAATTCCCTTGCAGATTTAACTTTGTAGCCAATAGTTTGAAGAAACTTTTTTTTCTGTTTTGAGCGTTCAGATGCCATACCGAAAGGTGGCAATTGCCCATAAAAATTTCGGACACATATTTGTGTCCTTGATAAATTTGTTTTACTATTGAAATCGTGCAACAAACCAATTTATCATTATGGAAATCCAAGAAATTGAAGACGCTTTAAAACAGGGAAAGACTGTATTCTATAAAAATGAAGACAATAAAATATATATTAATTCAAATGGAGAATTGGCTCTTATAAATAAATATACTGAACGTGTTGAAGAAATTACTTACATAGGTGCATTCAACCAAAAATCAATACACGGTAAAGCAGAAGATTTTTATATAGAAGGAACACGAAATAAAAAATCAATTTTTGAAAATATTTTTCTTCCCTCGATGGAAGGAACTCCATTTTATAGAGAATTAAATACGCCGCCGCCGAAAAAACCTTACACCA
>JBBQPP010000827.1:0-1726 GCA_038217255.1 Bacteroidales bacterium
TACCCATCTCATCAAACATTTTGCGCCAATCATAATACTTTGCAGCTTTGGGGTAAGTTTCAAAAACTTTCGGGACATTAATTCTTCCTCCGGTTGACCAGTCAACGTCGCAAAGTGCAACAATGTTTTCGCCTTCCATTCTACTTAGGTTACCTTTACCCATTCCTCCTATGCCAATACCGGCAATATTAAGTTTATCACTGGGAGCTTTGTGCCCAAGTCCTGCAATGGTATTCGAAGGAACAATGGTGAATCCGGCAGCGGCTGTTGCTGTTGTTGCCAGAAAACTTCTTCTTGTAAATTGAATCCTGTTTTTCATTATTTGAAAAGTTTTAGTGATTTAGATATCCACCGAAAGCAGCTTTTACTGTTTGCTAAATGGAATTAGCAATATACATTCAAAAAAATTCATTTGAAAATTAAATCTTTACATTTTTATATGGAATCTTTACTCTATTTATTTTGAACCAAAAAATAATATCTTTCAATTCTTATCATATGTTAATTATAATTAAAAATATTTAAGAAGTAAAATAAACTTATGTCTTGATTGTTATAACTCAGAAGCAATTCTTAATAAAGAGTAAAATGAAAAAAAGTAAATGGTTTTTATTGTTTTTTGCAATTGGAATGGGATTGGTGTCGTGTTCAAACCAGTTAACTGATACAAGCAACCTTTATATACCAACTCCATCTGATGTAACAGCCACAGCCACTATCGATGAACTGACACAGGGAAGGTCATTGTATATCGACAATTGCGAAAAATGTCACGGTTTATATACGCCTGAAAGTTTTAGCAGCAGCCAGTGGAAATCTGTTATGTTGCAAATGGCTCCAAAAACAAGAATGTCTGCTGCTGAAGTGAGCCTGGTTTCCAAATACGTTTCGAAAGGAAAATAATAGTAATACAAAAAGAGCGACCCAGTTTCCTCTGGATTAATTCTCAGAAGAAACGGTTCTTTTATTGAATAATAAAAACGGTTTGAAAACTTAATCACTAAAACCGTTCTACCCACCACCTTTTCAACCGTTCCAGAATTTTATTTTCCGTTGGGTTATTTTGTGGATGATAAATCCGTTCTTTTTTAATGGCTTCCGGCAAATAATCCTGTTCTGCAAAATTGCCTTCGAAAGCATGAGAATATTTGTAGTTTTTACCATACCCGATTTCTTTCATCAATTTGGTTGGTGCATTGCGAATGTGCAGTGGAACTGGCAAATCGCCCGTTCGTTTTACAAGTGCGATAGCTTCGTCGATAGCAGAATATGCCGAGTTGCTTTTTGGCGAAGTGGCTAAATATATCACACATTCCGAAAGAATAATCCGTGCTTCAGGATAGCCGATTTTATGCACTGCATCAAATGTGCTTTGAGCCAGCAAAAGTGCATTTGGATTAGCCAATCCCACATCTTCTGCCGACAAAATCAGCAAACGGCGGGCAATAAATTTTACATCTTCGCCACCTTCAATCATTCGGGCCAGCCAGTAAACCGCCGCATCCGGGTCGCTGCCGCGAATGCTTTTGATAAATGCCGAAATAATATCGTAATGCATTTCGCCCTGCTTGTCATAAATGGCGAGATTTTTTTGCAAGCGGTCAAGAACCTTTTTGTTTGTAATTTCAACTTCATCGCCTTCTTCTGCATGAACAACCAGCTCCAAAACATTAAGTAGTTTTCGTGCATCTCCGCCCGAAAAACGAAGCATTGCCTGGTCTTCGAT
>JBBQPP010000828.1:0-1720 GCA_038217255.1 Bacteroidales bacterium
ATTGGGTTTCGGTTGATCAATATAAGAATTATACAACCCAGTGGAACTTAGAAAATCTAAATCCGGATACAAAATACGTGGTTGAAATTGAAGCGCGTCAGGATGCAAAGTCGAAAGTTTCTGATAAGGTTGAAGGTTCATTCAGAACGCCGCCAACTGCTGAAGCTGAAAAAGATATTGAATTTTGCGTTGTTACCTGCCATGATTATTGGCGCACAGACACAACCGACGGCCACAAAATATATGGCGAAATGATGAAAATGTTCCCCGATTTTTACGTCCACACCGGTGATGTTGAATACTACGACAAACCTGAACCTTATGCTCTAACCGAAGAATTGATGCGGTTTAAATGGGATCGCTTGTTTGCCCTGCCGTTACAGCGTAATTTCTGGGAAAACACAACAAGCTATTTTATGAAAGATGATCACGATGTTCTTTCGGATGACGCATTTCCGGGAATGAATTACGGAACGGTTTCGTGGGAGCGCGGACTTGAAATATTCGACAAGGAACAATTTCCAACAGCTGACACAACTTATAAAACCATTCGCTGGGGAAAAGATTTACAGATTTGGATTACTGACGGACGCACTTATAGGAGTAAAAACAACATTTCTGATGGACCTGAAAAAACGATTTTTGGAAAAGAACAAAAGGAATGGCTTTTTAAAACCTTAAAAGCTTCGGATGCAACTTTTAAAGTAATCATCAATGCAAATCCAATTCTCGGTCCCGATCGCGATGCAAAAAATGACAATTATTCCAATGCAGGTTTTAAATACGAGGGCGATGAAATACGTGAATTTCTGAACCAGTTCGACAATGTTTTTCTTTGTAATGGCGACCGTCACTGGCAATATGTAACGCATTTTGAAGGCACAAATCTTTGGGAATTCAGTTGTGGGGCCGGTTCCGATATTCATGCAGGTGGCTGGCCGCAGGAAGATGTTCGGCCAGAGCATCGCTTTTTGCGCGTAAAAGGTGGTTTTCTTCGCGGCGAGGTTTCCCGGAAAAATGGAAGGCCAACCCTGACTTTTCAGCATTTTGATGTGGATGGGAATATGGTTCATGAGGAAATATTCCTCCAATAATTCCTGATATGAAAAAGTGGGTTTTATACTGTCTAATTGTTGCATTTGCGGTTTACTGGGCTTCAAATCTGATTTTATGGTTTCCCTGGAGCATAAACCCAAAACTTGGAATGACGTTAATGTTAACAGTTGGTACTGCTTTATGGACAATTGCCACTTACAATTGTTTGATACGGTATCCTGGGAAATCGCGATTTGTGGGAGCCTCAATATCCGGTTTTGTTTTGTTGCTTTCGGCTGTGATAATGGATTATGTATTTTTTGGATTGATAAGAAATGCCATTAAAGAATTGTATCATCCAACCACATTTTATGGTTATGCGTTTGTTGCTTGTTTGCCTTTTATTATGATTTTAACTTTTCGAAAAATAATTGAGCAAAACAGCAGGGAATTGGAAAAGAAAGATCTTTTAAAAATTGGTTTTGCTGGATTGATTTGTTTCGCATTAATCACTTTGATAATAATTTTTAAAATCGAAATTTGAAATAAGCTTACTTTAACTTTTTATGCTATAAAAACACTTCTATATGAAAACATTAATCCAAGTTTTATTTATCGTCTTGATATTATCAAATCCAGGAAATTCCCAAACCATCGACAAACAAGCCACAAAAGAAACTGTTGC
>JBBQPP010000829.1:0-1720 GCA_038217255.1 Bacteroidales bacterium
GTAAACTGCTGCTTCGCGCGCTTTTAGCGGATTATCAACCAACCCGGCATCGGCTACTTCAACACCAAAATCTGCAATTTTATTTTTTATTTGTTCCTGATATCCTTTCAGGTTTTCAAGCAATCCCTCAAATTGTGCCCAGTAAGTATCAAGGCCAATTCCAAATAATCCTACTTTAGTCATGTTCTTATTTCTTAAAATATTTTATAATTTCTAGTGTAATCAACTCTTTGATCGGGAGAAGGAGTCAACAGAATAACCGGGATTCCAAATTGTTTTGCCTGAGTTATCATCTGAGTCCACGCTTCGTATGCTTTTTCCAATCCAACGCTACGATCATTTAATGCGTAGTCAATAAATAACAAATCAGGTTTGTGAATTAGCACATATCTTTCAAACCGTTCCGCACCCTTTACTGAATTTTCGCCTCCAATTGCAGTCACAATTACATTTACAACCGCAAAAGGATAAATGGGTTTCAGTTTTTCCAAAAATAAATACGGATAAGCCGACAAAGTATTTACTTGTGGTGTTTTAAAGTATCCTGCGGGTACACTGTGACCATGAAAAACTATATTGATTGTTCTGTTTTTAGGCCACTCTTTTTGTAACTCTGTTTTAATTTCATTCAAATAATTTGTCTGATTCGTATTGACTGTTTCTGTATCCTGACCAATGGCCAGTAATCCAAATAACATAACAGGTAAAAACGCAAAAATCTTCATTTTGTTAAAATCCTTTTTCATACTTGATGCTTCAATTTAGAACTTCCTGAATTGTAACAGGCCCCAATAATCCGGAAGAAAGAGGTTCCGTAAACTTAAATGACCGCATTGCCGCATCGATGGTAAAAGTGTACCTTCCCGTTGTAAATTCTTTTCCTCCCAATAAACCATTGTCAAATTTTACGGTTCGAACATTGGCATCCGGTTCTTGTCTGTCGCCCAGCAAACGGTTAATCCAGCGGTTGGCAATTTCTATTTCCAATTCGTTATCTCCTTCTTTTAGTGCACTTGAAATATTAATATGCCATGGCGCACACCAAACAACTCCAACAGCTACTCCGTTAAGTTTTACGCTTGCGATATCATGAACTTCGCCAAGGTCAATAAAGTATGTTTTATCTCCCAGGTCACCAATGCTAAACTTCTTCTTGTAATTAGCTATTCCGGAATAATATTTAATCCCTCTCATCTCATGTGCCGTCCAATCTTGTAATGAGTCAAATTTGATTTCTGCAGGGCCGCCCCATTTCGGGTCGAATGAAACATCCCATTCCCCTTCGAGGGTTTTAATTTCATTAAAGACAGGAAAGTTTTCTGACCTTTTTTTTGCAAATACCTTTTCCCTTGAAAAAGTGACAAAGAAACTTTCGAAAGGGAAAAATTCCATTGGAATTGTTGTTATTCCGTTTTCATTAGTAAAGTCAGTAATTTTTCGCGTTTCTCCGGTGGTGGCCATCCACAATTCAGGTTCCCCTTCAGCACGAAAAGAACAAATTGTAGTTTGAAAAGCATTGGTTCTGTTCGCTACAAAGTAGATATCTTTTTCTTCTGTTTTACGGTGTCCAAAGCGAATAGTATTATTTGCTGATTTAAAGTCTGCAGGAATATTCATCTGCGACAGAAGTTCAACCGTATTTTTATAGGTGGGATAAAGCTCATCTGCAGCAAGATTATTAAGCGCCCCACCCCAGTAAATTGTGCCTTCACCGTATTTT
>JBBQPP010000830.1:0-1719 GCA_038217255.1 Bacteroidales bacterium
AAATCCTGTCGATGCCGCTCACATAAAGTTCATCATTTTCATCGATAAAAAACCCGCGCCGGTTGTATGCGCTTGTGCGAATACCGTTGTTGATATAGAAAATCCTTAATTCGTTTGTTTCCATGTTCCATTTGGCAATCCGGTTGAAATTCAAATTAAGCCAAAGGTTTTGCTGTGAATCCTTTTGGATATTTGTAACCCACAACGGAGCTTTATTTTCGAATATTTTTTTGTCGAATGTGTTCGTGCCGCTGTTGTATAAATAAAGTCCGTTTCTTCCGCCAACTACTATTTCGCCTTTGCCGTCCTCCTCAATGTCAATAAAAATGTTTGGTGTCAAATCCTTTTCTGCGTTATCGGGGAGATAACTGTTGATTTCACCGGTAGTTGCATTTTTCCTGAAAATCCCGGATTGAGTGGCCATCCAAATGTTTTTTCCCTTGTCGGTATAAACTTCATTTGTCTGCATATCGCCACCCAAACCATTGTCAACAGTAAATTTTTCGGTTTTTGGGTTGAAATATTTTAAGCCCCCACCCGCTGTGGCCAGTAACAACAAACCATTTTCAGCTTCAACGATTGAATAAATCGGGACGTGTTCGTGCGCATGTCTAAAAATGCTGACGGATTGATTTATACTGCTTATTTTAATTAAATGCCCGTCGAAACTGCCTGCCCAAATGTTTTGTTTTGTATCCACCAATAGCGAATACAGCTTTTCGTTTGCAACCGGCGACAATTGTTTTTCGAATACCCTACTGATTTTATCGTCCTTTTTAAAAAGCAATCCATCGGATAAAGTTAAAATCAAAATCCCATCGCCCCATTTGCTGAAATCTGTTGCAGTTTGTTCCTTCAAATCATTCATTACTTTGCCGCTCAAAGGTTGAAACTGGTTTTGATAGGGATCAAACCTGTTAAGGCCTTCTTCAGTCCCAATCCAAACAGTACCTGATTTATCCTGAAAAACATTCATAACCTGACCACTTGAAATTGATTTTGATTCGGAATTTCCATGTGTCAAAAGTTTATAGTTTCCATTTTGCAGATCAGAAAAAGAATTGCAAACATACAATCCTCCCCAGGAGCCAATCCATAACCTGCCGCTATCGTCCCTAAAAATTGTGCGGTAATAATTGGCCATGTTTGCGTTTGCTTTTTCGGCGGAAACAACTGTTTCAAAAGTGTTTGTTTCAGCATTAAAAATATTTAATCCTTCGCGTGTGCAGGCTACTATTGTTCCGTCGGTATCCCTAAAAAGGCTGTAAACATTGTTGTGCGATAAATAATGGTTGGGGTTTTCCTTCCTGAAATTGTACACTGAATCAACTTCCCGGCCTGTCCAATTGAAGCTATATAATCCGTCATTAAAAGTCCCGATCCACACTTTCCCGCTGTCTTCGGTTAAAATATACCTGATATGCACAGGTGATTGATCGTTTGATCCACTTAATTCGATTTTGAGAAAATTGTCATTGTCTACATCATAAGTATATAACCCTGCATCAAAAGTCCCGATCAATATGCGCCCCGGCTTGTCCAACCCAAGACTGCGGATTTTGTTGCTGCCAATTGAAGCAGGGTTTTGTTTGTTGTGAAAGTAGGTTGTCAATTTGCCGGTTACCGGGTTGTATTTCGACAAGCCGTTGTTTGTGCCAATCCAAATATTATTTGAACTATCCTGCAAAAGCGAGGTAACATCGGTGTTTATTTCAGTTT
>JBBQPP010000831.1:0-1714 GCA_038217255.1 Bacteroidales bacterium
TTCGCTTAGGAACCAGTACCAGGCTGCAATGTCGAGCAATGCAAAACCTACTACAACCAAACCCATTACAGCTCCACTTCGAAAAGCAACCTGTAACCCTTTGTTTAATGACTGTGATGCTCCGTGTGCAGTACGGGCAGATGCATAAGTTGCAGTTTTCATTCCAAGGAAACCACAAAGACCCGAGAAGAAACCACCGGTTAAAAACGCAATTGGCACAAATGGGTTTTGAACTCCAAAATAGGCCATGATTGTAAGCAGAATGAAAAGTATTACAAATACGATTCCCACTACTTTGTACTGCCGTTTTAAATAAGCCATTGCACCCTCGCGAACGTATTGTGCAATTTCTTTCATCCGGTCAGTACCTTCAGAATTTTTCATCATCGATTTGAAGAAAAACCAGGCAAATACCAATGCCAAAATAGAGGCAAATGGAACTAATAAGAAAATGTTACTCATAGGTTGATAATTTTTATGTAACTAATGTTACGGATTAGATTGACAATAATTATATATCTCAGATTTTTAGTTTGTTTATTCAATGAAAAAAAATTCCACCCTACAAAGATAATTTTATAAATGTCTTACGATTATTTTAGAAACCTATTTTACAACAGTTTGAAAATAAATTAACATTTCCTGATTTGGTTTAATACTTCCACTCCTAAAATGGAACACTTCAGTTGTTCTTCTTATACTATATTGAGAACCATTCCGTTGCAACTGTGAAGGAGGGATCGGTTCTCTTTCTTCCAGAACCGTTCCTATGTTACTTATTGGTGCAACTATTAAACCAAGCATCAATTAATATGTTTCAAGTTTATAAATAGAATGGTAATTTCTCAATTAAAACAATAAAATATTAAAAAGCAGATTATCATGACAAACGAAAATTTATATACAAAAGTAACCCTTGAACTTATTGATAAACGAACGGCTTTGGCCCTTGAATTCTTGGAGGCTTGGAACAATTTCAGCAAAACAGTTTTTAAAGATGGCGCGCTCCCCGAAAAAATTAAGATATTGATTGCTATTGCAGCGACTCATGCTATGCAACGCGCCTTTAGTATCCGCTCGCATACAAAGCAAGCCATGCGAAAAGGGGCAAACAATGAGGAAATTATGGAAGCCATTTGGGTTGCTTCCGAGATGAGGGAAGGAGCAGCTTACGCGCATGCAACTGTTGCTTTGAACGAAATGATGTAACTTCAAAAACAAATTTGTCTGGTATGGAAAAATTCAAAATAAAAAGGGTTTACGAAGAACCTTCTGAAGATGATGGCTACCGGGTTTTGGTTGACAGGCTATGGCCGCGGGGACTTTCAAAAAAAGATGCAAAACTTGATGATTGGATCAAAGAAATTGCCCCAACCACTGAATTGCGAAAATGGTTCAATCACAAGAAAAAGCGTTTTGATGAATTTGCCCAACGATATCGAGAGGAATTACAAGAAAAAAAAAGACGAATTAGATGAATTGCGGCAAACTTCACAAAATGAACCTGTTTGTTTATTATATGCCGCAAAAGATACCGAAATTAATCATGCGGTTGTTTTAAAAAGTGCGCTGAAAAAAAAAGGTTGAAAGCTTCTATTAGCATTAGAATAACAGAGAAATAATTACAAAACAAAATAAATTATCATGAAAAATCATTTAAACAAATATAGCCGCTCCATAACACAAGACGAAAGTTTACCTGCAGCCCAAGCCA
>JBBQPP010000832.1:0-1711 GCA_038217255.1 Bacteroidales bacterium
ATAATACAAGCAGGAGCGCTCTCTTTAACAGCAATTTGAAAACCACGAAGGTAAATTTCGCGCAGTGCCCGCTGGCTGACAACTGCGTTGTAAGTCCGGCGGTTGGTTTCCTGGTTATTGGCCAGAAAATGTTTTAAGGTAGCTCCAATTCCGTTCGATTGAAGTCCTTTTACCATTGAAGCTGCCATTTTTCCCGACAACAGCGGGTCTTCAGAATAGTACTCAAAATTACGTCCACACTTTGGGTTGCGGTGCAGGTTCAACGCGGGCATCAAAATTACATCGTAATCGTATTCCAGCACCTCGTTGCCAAATGCCTGTCCTGCTTTTTCTATTAGCTCTGTGTTCCAGGTGGCTGCCATGCAGGTTGATGTGGGAAAAGCTGTTGTGTAAGTATATTCGGTCGCCCCTTCCGGACGTGGGTCACGGTTCAAACCTGAAGGGCCATCGGACAAAGCAGATGAAAAAACTGAAAGTCGGGGAATCACCAATTTTGAGTTCTGGTTGGCAATAATAATTCCGGTTCCCTGTTCGATGGTTTTCGATTCTATAGCAGGTAAAAATTTTCCATCGCCAACAGTTAACCCGATTTTTTCTTCGATGGTCATTGTAGCAATAACATCCTCAATTTTATCCTTTCCCAATTGCTGCGTGGTTTGCGATTGTTTTTCGCTACACGACAGCACTAAAAACTGAACTACAAAAAAAAGCAAACTCATTGTTAGAATATTTTTTGTCTTCATCATTAGTTTTATTGATTGAAAAATAATATTCCTGATTATTAACAAAGTAATGCGATGAGGAGCACAAAAACTTCCGTTATATTAATCAGATGTTGTTCTATATTAACTCAAAATGAATCAGAAATTATGAAACATGGTAATTAAAGTCAAAAAAAAGAAATGCCACGAAGACACAAGGGCACAAAGAATCACAAAGTGTTTTAGGTCAATAACGAGTACGGTCCATTAGAGAACCGTTCTCTTGTTGCAAAGGGCAGGGAATATTCTCAACAACCCGTCTTCGGTTTGGAAAAGAACGGTTCTTTATTTCAATCCCAAAAAATCCTGAACAAAACTGGAATTACTCCAAAAATCCGCGCTGAATTTACAACCTGGAAGTGATGGATTCCGGAAAATTGTTTTTGATTTGGCTCATGTCAGAGAATCCTGCCTGCTGTGCTTTTTTTAATATCGAAAGGGTTTCTTCACTGTTACCGTTCCAGAATTCCGGAAAAGCAGATAAGTACAAATAATAGGGATTTTCAGGTTCCAACGTGCGGTAAACAGATACAATTTTATTCAACATCTCTGCATTTTGTTCTTTCACAGCCTGGTTGCCAAGTGAGTAACAAGCAATTCCCAGGAATCCTTTAATTCTGAGATACATATCTTTTTTAAAAGAATCCGGTTCCGTTTTTATTTTTTCCTCCAAAACTCCGATTTCGTTTTTCCACCATAAGCGATCTTTAGTCGAAAAAGCATCAATATATGGTTGTCGCGCTTTGATTTCGAAATTAAGACAGTCTTTCAGCCGGTTTAACTGATTGGTATATTCTGGTCTGGCTAGAAAATCATTGTATTTTGAAGCAAAAGTTTTATCGCTGTTAAACGGTGTAGTTGTTGACATGTTCCGGGCTACTAATGCAGCTTTCAGAAATTCTCCCTCTTTTTCTAAAGTTTCTATTCGTGCCTGTTGTGTTTGACCATAT
>JBBQPP010000833.1:0-1708 GCA_038217255.1 Bacteroidales bacterium
GGTTGAAGCCGTAAAAAAAGTAGCTCCGCAGTTTGAGGGCGTTGTGGAGTGGCGCGAACATGCCATCAAAAAAATGGATGCTGTAACTTTTATGTCGTCACTGATGGTAAAAAATATTCCGACCATTTGCATCGACGGGAAAATTGCTTTTGTTTCGCGGATACCGCCAAAAGGCGATTTGATTGCTGCTATTCAAAAAAGAGTAAACGAAAAACTCAAACTTAAAATCAAATCGAAACGAAGCGAAATTTTAATTCTTTGCGAAAATAAAAACGATTGCAAAACACTGAATGCAAAGATACAACGGGCAACAACCGAACTTGGTAAAGACGTGGATGTGAAAATAATTTCAGACAAAGCACAAATGGCAGGTTTTGGTGTGGTAAAAGGCCCTGCAGTAGTTTCAGTAAGTTATAAACTGAAATCTGAAGGAATCGATCCTTCTCTGGATGTTATAAAGGAGTGGATAAAAGAATTGTAGTTTTTTGTAATTTAGCGGAAATAATATTCCAACATGGCAGACAAATATCAAATACTAAATGCGATGAAGTCCACCCTTTCCGAGAAACTTGGCGAAAATCTCAGAGATATAATTCTTTTTGGTTCCCAAGCATACGGTGGTGCAAACGAGGATTCAGATTATGATTTCCTAATCATATTGAAAAAAATACCAGACTGGAAACTGAAAAATAAGATTTCGGAATATTGCTATGAGATTGATTTGAAATACGAAGTATTTACGGATGTTCATATCTTGGGAGAAGAAGAATTAAGTACTTTGCGAGGGAAACAGCCTATATTTCAAACCGCACTTAGAAAAGGAATACACGCATGACATTATCATCAGAAGAAAAATCCAATTTAATCGAGTACAGGTTAAACCAAGCTAAAGAGTCTCAAGAAGTAGCAGCCTTTTTAATTCAAATAGGTAAACTTCCAACAGCCGTTAATCGAATATATTATGCTATATTTTATTGTTTGCTGGCTTTGGCATTAAAATATGAATTTGAAACATCTAAACATTTGCAGCTTTTAGGATGGTTTATAAAAATTTCATCGCTTCAGGTTTGGTTGAACCTGAGTATGGTGAGATAGCACGGAAATGCTATGAACATCGAAGAGCTGCTGACTACGATGCTTACGTTATTTTAGAAAAAGAAAATGTTAATACACTATTTCTTAAAATGAATCGATTTATCGACCGGATTAACAAACTGATTAGTTAACAAAAATGAGAAAAATATTAGAACAAATAAAAGCAGGAAAAATATTAGTTTCCGATGGTGCCTGGGGAACTTTTCTGCAACAAAAAGGAATGAAACCCGGCGAATGTCCTGAAGAGTGGAATATTTCTCATCCGGATGAAGTTTTCGATATTGCAAAAAGTTATATCGAAGCTGGCGCCGACATGATTGAAACCAATAGTTTTGGTGGCACAAAATTTAAAGTTGAAAAATACGGTTTGGGAGACAAAGTATTCGAACTAAACAAAGCTGCGGCAGAAATCAGCAGAAAAGCTGCAGGGGATAAATTTGTGCTTGGCTCAGTTGGTCCGACGGGCAAAATATTAATGATGGGTGATGTTACCGAAGAAGAACTGTACGAAGCTTTCAAGGAACAGGCAAAAGGTTTGGAAGCCGGTGGCGTTGACGCTATTATGATTGAAACAATGACCGATCTCGACGAAGCCCGCCTGGCAATTCAGGCA
>JBBQPP010000834.1:0-1705 GCA_038217255.1 Bacteroidales bacterium
TCCATCCGGTTTTATGGAAAAGAAAAAGCAGATTGAAGTATCGGAAGAAAACTACCGCAAACTTTGTTTTCCATTTCCATATAAACCATGGAATGGAAAAGTAATTGGTGAGCATCAAGGCGCACATTTTTATACCATCGGGCAACGAAAAGGGCTAAATATTGGAGGACATCAGGAACCGCTTTTTGTAGTTGGAACCGATGTAAAACGTAACATTATTTATGTGGGTGAAGGTCAGGAACACCCGGGATTATTTCGTTACGGATTGTTTATTTCCGCGGAGAATATGCATTGGATTCGCCCGGATTTAAAAATGCTACCCGGCGAAAAACGCGAATTTGACATTCGTATCCGTTACCGACAACCACTCGAAAAAGGAACAATTCATATGAAAGAAGAAGGAGCTTATTTTTTGTTTCAAAACGAACAACGTGGAATTACTTCAGGCCAGTTTGCAGCCTGGTATCTGGGAGATGAATTAATTGGATCGGGTGTAATAGCTTAAGAAAGACCGAAGCGGGAAGAAAGAAAATGGAATTTGGAAAAAACTTCCAACTTCCGACTTCCGACTTCCGACTTTATATTAAATTAGCGAAAAATTATTTCAAATGATAAAATCAATGACAGGCTTTGGTAAAGCCGAATTCGAGGTAAACAACAAAAAATTCACCATCGAAATAAAATCATTAAACAGCAAACAGATTGATATAAATACCCGAATTCCGGCGATTTATCGTGAAAAGGACATCAAAATCAGGAAAGAACTTTCGGATAAATTGGAACGCGGCAAAGTTGATTTTAATATTTATGTTGAAAGTCTGGGCGACGAATCGAACTCAAAAATAAACGAGCCCATTTTAAAAAGTTACTTTAAACAACTGAATAAAATAAGTGCCGATTTAAATTTACCAACTGACCAGTCAACATTGCAAGCTGCATTGAGATTGCCAGATGTTGTAAAAACAGAATATCAAACACTTGACGAAGAGGAGTGGGAAATTATTCTTGAAAACATAAAAAATGCTATTGCTGATATCGACAAATTTCGAGTGCAGGAAGGCAATGCTTTGGAAATTGACATTGTAAGAAACATTGAGTTTATCCAATCACTTCTCACTCAGGTTGAACCTTTTGAGGGACAACGCATTGAATTGTTGCGAAACCGATTAACTGAAAACCTTGAAAAACTTGCCTTAAATGGGAATGTGGACAAGAACCGTTTTGAACAGGAATTGATTTTTTACCTTGAAAAACTCGATATTAACGAAGAAAAAGTAAGGCTGGCAAACCATTGCGAATATTTCCTTGAAACGATTGCAGAACCGTTCCCCACTGGGAAAAAACTTGGTTTCATTTCGCAAGAGTTGGGACGCGAAATCAATACAATTGGCTCAAAGGCAAACAATACAGATATCCAACGGATTGTTGTGCAGATGAAGGATTATCTGGAAAGAATAAAGGAGCAGTTGTTGAATGTGCTTTAGTTTAGAGTTCAGAGTTTAAAGTTTAACGTAAAAGGTGAAAGGTGAAAATTCATGGTTCAAAGTTCAAAATTTGAAGCTCAAAAAAAAGGCAAACTCATCATATTTTCAGCACCATCGGGAGCAGGAAAAACAACAATTGTAAGGCAACTGCTTGAAAAGGATTTGAACCTTGAATTTTCTATTTCGGCCACAAGCCGGTTGGCGCGACATACAGAAACACA
>JBBQPP010000835.1:0-1703 GCA_038217255.1 Bacteroidales bacterium
AAGCCGGAATGGCTTTGAACATGGGTCAGTGGTTGAGCATACCGTTTGTTTTGGGTGGGTTGTTTTTGGTAATACGGGCGCTAAAACTGCCCGAGAAAATATATAAAAACAAATAAATGTAAATAGACCTGGCATCCAAAGTCAGGTTTTTTTATGCTATTTTGAACTGTTTTCTTAATATTGGAATTTTTAAAACAGCAAATATGTATCAAACGCATAAAACATACATAACCCCCGACATGAAAATGGCGGAATTGATAAATGAGAACTCAAAACTTTTATTACTGCTTGAGCATTTCGAGATTGACTTTGCAGTGGGAGACCAATCGGTGAAACAAGTTTGCGCCGGTAACAAAATCGACCTTTCGGTTTTTTTGGTTTTTGGAAACTTGTACAACGGATTTTTCCCCGATTTAAATGAAATAAATGCGCTCAAAGATATTTCAACTATCATCAGGTTTTTAAAAAACAGTCACCGTTTTTACAAACACGATAAATATCCCGAGTTAAAATCATTTCTTGTACAATTGCATGAGCGGCACAATTCAGAAGATATTTTGCTTATCGAAAAATTCTTTAATGATTATTTTGAAGAAGTGCTCGAACACCTCGACTACGAGGAAAGCATTGTGTTCCCATACATTTGCAGGTTAATTGATGATGGAAAAGTTGCACGGAAAAACAATTTTTCGGCCAATGATTACCGCGATCACCATACAGATATTGAAACAAAACTTACCGATTTAAAAAACCTTTTGCTCAAACATATTTCGCTTAAAAACGACTTTTCGCTGCGAAGGAAATTTCTGTTTAGTCTTTTCGAACTTGAATTTGATTTAAACATCCATTCAATGATAGAAGACAAAATCCTTCTTCCGCTTGTAGGTAAAATTGAAATTGAACCGTCAAATGGATAAAAGCCGCATCAATATTGCCATCATTGAGCCGTCGCATATTATTTTCGAAGGCATTTCAAATGTGTTGATGAAGTTTAAAAAGGATTTTTATTTGTACAGTTTTAATGATTTGGAAGAACTGAAACAATCAACTTTAAAAGCGCGTTTTAATGTGGCAATAATCAACCCTTTGGCAATTCAAAACAGGTTGAATGATTTTGTAAAACTAAAAAACAGCTGCACGGGGATTTTGTGGATTGCTTTGGTTTATTCATTTTTTGATGACGAATTGCTGCAGAAATTTGATGACACACTTTCGGTTAATGCTTCGCTCGATCAGATTTTCAACAAAATCGGACAAATCAATTCTACTTCTGATAAAATTCAGCAGGAAGATTTATCTGATCGCGAAGTGGAGGTTTTAATGCAAATGGTAAAAGGACTTGCCAACAAGGAAATTGCCGATAAATTGAATATCAGCATCCACACAGTAATAAGCCACCGTAAAAATATTACCGACAAAACCGGCATCAAAAGCTTATCGGGCCTTACCATTTATGCCATTACAAAAAAAATTATTCCTTTGGATTATGGGGTGGTGTAAGGATAGTTTAGGGGTTCGTGGTTCCGGGTTTCGAGTTTCGAGTTATTTCTCCTTATTCAAAACTGGAATAAAGTAATCTATCATTTTCTTGTAATCATCTTGAGCAGAAAGGCAAGTATCGATCAAATAACCCTTCACTTTTTGATATTCGGTCAACCCTCTGTAATAGAAAAATTTGTGTTCGTCTTCAATAATAAATGGAA
>JBBQPP010000836.1:0-1696 GCA_038217255.1 Bacteroidales bacterium
CATTGCTATTTGATTTTTTCCGGTTGCAATGTTTAAAAAGTTCCAAAATATGTGGTTTATCAATTCCCGCGCCGTTATCTTCAACACAGAATGTACAAAACTCTTTTTCTTCCGATGCTGAGATATTAATTTTTCCACCGGGCTGAATGTATTGAACTGCATTGGAAATCAGGTTTCTAAATACAGTTGCAATCATGTTCCTGTCGGTTTTAACTTTCAGTTCGACATTGATTTTATTTTCAATTTTAATCCCTTTAACCAAGGCATTGTTTTTTGTTGTTTTTAATGTTGAATTGACCAAATTGCAGATATTCACTTCCTGGACGCATACTTCGAGTTTCTCTTTTTGCAATTTCGACCAATCCAGTAGTGTAACGAGCAGTTTATATGTATCGTCGGAGGTTTTATACAAATCGCCAATTAAATCAAGTTTGGTTTCGTCGGTAAGGTTTTCCCATTCGTTTAAGAGAATTTCGGAAATACCGAGCAACGAGAAAAACGGACCCTTTAAATCATGGGCAATAATTGAAATAAAACTGTCTTTTGCCTTGTTGGCATCCATAAGTTTGTGGATCCGTTCTTCCAGTTTATCCGATTCTTTTTCTGTTGAAATAAGCATTTGTGATTCAGAGTTTCCGGAAGCTGGAAATTTTGTTATCGATTGTGATGCAATGTCAAGTGCAGATTTGAATTGATTTGAATCCCAGGTGTTATCTAAAAAATACAAAGTGCCGGTATTTTCAGCGAATTGTTTAATCTGGGTTTGCTCGATTGCATCGGCCATAATCAAAATTCCTACTGACAGAAAAAAGCTGTTTATTTTGTTAATAATCTGATTCGTATCTGTACCAAATTTGTTTAAGTCTATTACAAACAAATGCCATTTATGTGGTGGGTTTTTGTTCTTCTCGAGCCAGTCAATAAGTGCAAATTCTTCGTTGAAAATGGATTGGTTTATAATTGGACCAAAGTATTTATGCAGTTCGCAAACAATACAATTTAATTTTTCGTTGTTGTTTGAGTAACAAACTATTGTAGGTTTGTTCATTTGGGTATGATTTCTGGTTTCGATACAAATTTAGAACTTTTTTTGAAATACCAAAAGGCAAATTATTAATGAACATATTTTTGTTTTTTCCTTGAAGGTATGAAGAGAATTAGTGCGTTAATAATATAAGTAAATAGAATAATACAACTGCCTGCCAAATCATTATAAATATCGTGTACTAATTTGCCTGTTAACGCAATAACTCCACCAGTTATTATTGCCGTTACAACTCTTTCTTTGTTCACTTTTACGTTTAGCAATCCGGCTAAAGTTGGAATAGCAAAAGCGCCAGAGAAAAAAGTTAATGCAAATAATAGAGTCTGGATTATGGAAGTTATGTAAAGTGCAATAACGATGCTTAAAATACCGATTAAGATAATAAAGTAATGTGTGTATTTCAATGCCCTGCTTTCATTTAAGTTGCCGGTGGACAATTCACTCAAGATCATAGATGAAGTAAGCAGTGTTGTATCAGCCGACGACATTACAGCGGAAAGCAAAGCGGCAATAAAAAGTCCGTAAGCCCAGCCTGGCAGCAAATGCCCGGCAAAACTGACGATTCCTTCATGTTCATTGTTTACTGAAAAAATACCTAACCAGGTTAATGCAAATGAAACAGGAATGAGAATAATTGCAACAAGCAGAATG
>JBBQPP010000837.1:0-1695 GCA_038217255.1 Bacteroidales bacterium
GTGGCCGATATGTATTGGCCCGTTTGCATAAGGTAAAGCGGTTGTGATGAGTGTACGTTTGAAATTGTTCATGGTGAAATGTTTCTCTTTTTTTGAATACGGATTTTGGCTTGCAAAGATAAATGAAAAAATAGAAAACGGATTGAAAATAAAAGTGCTAGTCGCCGGGCAAGCACATTTAACCATACAACGTTTTCCTGATCCTGCATTTAGCGCACGATAAAATGATTTTGAGATACAATGCCAAAATGATTTTCGTAAAAATTTCCTTATCCTTTTTTACCTTTGCAGCATGGGATTCAAATCAATTTCGATAAAACTACCAACCGATTTTACACAAGAGCAACTTCAACAAAAGATTGCCAAAGAATTGCGAATCAGTGATTTTACATTTCAAATTGAAAATAAAAGCCTCGATGCCCGCAAAAAGTCGAATATGTTTTGGTTGGTTCAGGTTGCGGTAAATTCTCCTGAAATTACAGGCGAAGAGCAACCAATTTTAGAAATGCTCGAAATTCCATTCAAAAAGCGAAAAGAACAAATAGTGGTTGTGGGCAGCGGTCCGGCTGGTTTTTTTGCAGCATTCGTTCTTCAAAAAGCAGGTTTCAATGTTACTTTAATCGAACGCGGATCCGAGGTTTCAAAACGTGGAAAATCGATTCAAACTTTTGAGCGCACAGGATTTTTTGATATCCAAAATAACTACGCTTTTGGCGAGGGTGGTGCAGGAACTTTTTCTGATGGAAAACTCACCTCCCGATCGAAACACATTTCACTTGAAAAACACTTTATCCTTTCGAGTTATGTTGGGGCAGGTGCGCCTGATGAAATTATGTACATGGCACACCCGCACCTGGGTACCGACAATTTGCGAAAAATAGTTCGAAATCTTCGGATTCATTTTGAAAACCTCGGTGGCAAAATCCTTTTCGAAACGATGCTTGAAGACATTGTTATCCGAAACTCAAAAGTAACCGAAGCAATTACTTCACATGGGAATTTACCCACCGATGCCCTGTTTATCGCACCCGGACACTCAGCTATTGAAACTTATAAAATGCTGATTCGGCGTGGAGTTCAATTCCACACAAAGAATTTTGCCATTGGCAGCCGTATGGAACATCGGCAGGAAATTATCAACCAGGCGCAATGGGGACATGTAAAATTGCCCGGTGTAAAAGCCGCCGAATACCGACTAACTTCCCCTGGTGATGGTAATCATCCGGTTTTTTCGTTTTGCATGTGTCCGGGCGGAATGGTCGTCCCAGCCGCCGCCTACGAAAATACAAACATTGTTAACGGCATGAGTTTTTACAACCGTAACGGGAATTTTGCAAATGCTGCCTGCGCAGCGGGGATTCATCCTGATGAGTTAGCCGGAAAAACTGTTTCGCCGCTTGAGGCACTTGAAAACCTGAGCAAACTGGAAGAGAAATTCTATCAATTTACAGGCAGTTATTCTGCTCCAGCCTGCCGGATAACCAATTTTCTGAAACACAAAAATCGCGACGAAAAGATGGAAAGCAGTTATCCACTGGGATTGACTTCTGCGCCACTTTGGGAATTACTGCCTAAACCAGTAGTGAATTCAATGCAAGCAGGATTGATCGATTTTATTCGTAAAATGCGCGGTTTTGAAACGGGTAATTTAATCGGTCTGGAAAGCAAAACTTCATCACCAATTCAAGTTGTCCG
>JBBQPP010000838.1:0-1694 GCA_038217255.1 Bacteroidales bacterium
GCCGGGTAAGGTACGATGCTGTATTTCCCTTTCACCCCGTTTTCAGCGCTCCATTCGCCAAATTCACGCACAAAACTATCAGGAATTTCGCGGGGAAGTTTTCGCCAGTCCTGTTTGTAGTTTTCTGGAAAAACTTCGGCAAATTGCGGAATTCCAAAGTGCGCCAAATTTACAAGCGTTGTTGAATCGTCGATAATTAAACTTACAGGAACCCTGTTTCGCGGGTTTACCACTTCAACTGCAGTTGTTTTATTTGCCGAAAATGCAATTTTCGGGGAAATGGCAAGAGCTGCTGCTCCGGAAGTTGCCGTCTTCAAAAATATTCTCCTGTTGTAACTCATTTTATTTTAGGTTATTTGCAATAAAGATAGTGAAAACGGGAGTTAAAATTGTTGCACATTAAGTTGCAAGTAAAATGCAGATATCTCGTTTTCTTTGCATTAAATAGCGTTGCATTAATTCTTTCCGTCCTTTTGTAATCAACGGATAAAATTTAACTTTGCTGGCTTTAAAAACAAATTATATATATGAAACTATTTGAAGGACATACTTTTCACATTCCGGTTCTCGGAGTGGGATATTCCATCGACACTCCAATCAAAGTTGCACCTTATGGAATATCATCAGTGATATCGCTTGTTGATGATACTACCATTGAAAATATGCGCGAGTTTTACAGCAAAAAATTCGATATCCCTTTTCAGGCTATTTCAAAAAGAGTAGAAGATTTCAGGGCAAAGCGGATTGCGTCGTACCTCAATTTGGTAGATGAAATTGTAAAACGGAAAGTTCAGGAAATCAAAGATTCAGCAACAAAAGCAAGTAGCGAATTTGATAAATACATTGCAATGCTTCCCGATTTCTCTGTCATAAAATCGAAATTTAATTTGGCAGAAAAAAGCCAGCATGCTGCCGATGAACTTACAAAATGGATTAATGAAAAATTGCAGGTGGGTTCAATCGACGTGAATATAATGACCAAGTTGGACAAGGTCAACTCGAAAGATGGGGTTGAATTGCCAATCGAACACAATGATGCGCATGCAGCTTTACGGGGTTTTGCAATGAGTAATTTAAGTTCGTCGTTGGTGCTTTCGGCAGGAATGAGCCCAAGATTGTACAGTTATATTGAAAATTTCGAAGATTTTTTCCCCGATAAAAATGGGAATATCAAAAAGAAAATTATTTTGAAAGTAAGTGATTTCAGGTCAGCTTTTATTCAGGGTAAAATGCTTTCTGCAAAAGGGCTTTGGATTTCTGAATATCGCATCGAATCGGGCGTGAATTGCGGCGGCCACTGTTTTCCAACCAACGGAATCCTGTTTGGGCCAATTCTCGAAGAATTTAAACAAAACAAGGAAAAACTTTACGAAACATGCATTGCGGCATATAAACCGGCACTTGAAGCCAAAGGGCATGTTCAACCGAATGAAACTCCGGTTATAAAAATTACTGCTCAAGGTGGGGTAGGGACTTCCGAAGAACATAACATGTTGCTCGAATATTACGAACTCGACAGCATTGGCTGGGCAACCCCATTTATGTTGGTTCCCGAGGTCATCAGCAACGATACAGAAACCGTGGATATTCTGGCAAAAGCTAAAGAAGACGATTTAGTTTACAGCGGTCTTTCTCCGTTGGGTGTTCCATTTAATACAGTAAAAGGCGTGTCGATGAGTTTGTACAAAATGGAG
>JBBQPP010000839.1:0-1694 GCA_038217255.1 Bacteroidales bacterium
CCTGCACAAATGTTTTTCGATGCCATAAAAGAAGCAAATGGTGGTGTAGGGGTTGCCATTTTGTACGGAAATTATGCCGGCGACAATATGAACGTTTCCATGGCAATGGATGAAGCCGAAGACGATGATATAATAGTAAAAAAAGTAGTAGCCAATGATGATGTTCCTTCGGCTCCCAAAGGTCAGGAGGCCAAACGCCGCGGAGTTGCCGGAGAAATTCTGATGTGGAAAGTTGGCGGAGCAAAAGCAGCTATGGGAGGAAATCTCGATGAGGTAATTGCAGTTGCCCAAAAGGCCATCGATAATACAAGAAGTATGGGAATTGGCCTTGCTCCTTGTGCAATTCCTGAGGTTGGCCACCCAAATTTTACTATCGCCGACGGTAAAATGGAAGTTGGGATTGGTCACCACGGAGAACCCGGAATCGAGGTTTGCGACCTCGAACCTTCAGCAAAAATTGCTGAGCGTTTTTGCAATGTAATTCTACCGGATTTACCCTTTAAAAGTGGCGACGAAGTTGTGGCGCTTATTTCCGGATTAGGCTCAACTCCGGTAATGGAGCAGTACATTGTTTTTAACGATGTGGAAAAAATTCTAACGAAGAAAGGAATAAAAATCTACATTTCTTATGTGGGTAATTATTTTACATCGCTCGAAATGGCTGGTGTTACCTGTACATTAATGAAACTTGATTCGGAGTTGAAGAAGTGTATGGATTTTGAATGTGATTCGGTGGGAATGAGGCAGTTTCAAAGGTAGATGAACATGAAGACATTTTCAAATAAAGACGGAGCAATAATCATTGACAAAATGATTCTTGTCATACAGCAAAATAAACAGTATTTAAGCGACATCGATGGATTAATTGGCGATGGCGATCATGGAATAAACATGAATAAAGGGTTTACAATGTGCCGCGAAGAATTGGATAAAAACCCCGGCGACCTTGCCCATTCAGCAAAAACATTATCAAAGATTTTGATGATGAAAATAGGTGGATCAATGGGGCCGCTTTATGGAAAATTGTTCCGTGGATTTGCCAATGAGTTGGATGGGAAACCTGAAATTGGAATTGATGAAATGGCTTTGGCACTTGAAGGGATGCTTGTTTCAATTCAATCCATTTCTCCTGCAAAACCGGGCGATAAAACTTTAATCGATTCACTTTCGCCGGCAGTTGAAGCATTTAAAAAATCCGCTTTCGAAGGAAAAGATTTTGAATATGCGCTTGAAGAAATGACGGATGCTGCAATTGTGGGCCGCGATTCAACAAAAGATATGGTAGCCCAACTAGGCCGTGCCAGCCGTCTCGGAGAACGTTCTCGCGGAGTGCTTGATGCCGGTGCAACTTCGTGTTGTTTATTGCTGGAGGTTTTAGCAAATACTTCCAAAGAATTATTAAAATAATGAATGAATAACCTCGCGAAGGCGCAAGGATGCGATTAATTAAGTGCAAATCTTGGCGACTTTGTGAGATACAAAAACAAAAAAAATGTCAGAAATTAAACAAGGAGTTATTATCGGTTTTCTTGGTAAAACGCAGGATAGATTTTCAGAATACCAACGTCCGGTAACAACCGAAGAAAAATTGGAATTTGTTTCTAAAATTGATGGTTTTACAGGTGTTGAAATGGTTTTTCCGTATGAAAACAGTGAGCCCGCAGAAACAAAAGTATTGATGGAAAAATACGGAT
>JBBQPP010000840.1:0-1689 GCA_038217255.1 Bacteroidales bacterium
GTGGCGATGAGCCAGACTCATGGGATTACGCTTACAATGTGATGGCGCCTGAAACCATGAGTCAGGGAAAGTTGGAACTGCTTTCACCTAAAAATCAACATTATGGTTCTAATTTTTCGAGGATGATTTTGCCAGATGGAATTGAAAAAACACAAGCCGATTATTTGGCTGCAAACCAGGCAATCGCGATTCTTGAAAACCGTGCAGGAAAAATTCCTGAAAACGGAACAAATAAACAACGGATAAAAAAAGATGCCCCGTTTTTTCTGGCGGTCGGATTTGTGAGACCCCATGTTCCGTTAATAGCACCAAAAAATTGTTTCGATCCTTATCCCGCAAACGAGGTTGTTTTGCCACCTTTCAGAATTGGGGAAAATGTACCTGAAGAAGCTATACTTCGGCAAAATTATAAAATATGGGGAATGGATGAACTTCAGCAACGAGAAGCAATAAGCAGCTACATGGCAAGTGTAAGGTTTATGGATCAGCAGGTTGGGCGTGTGCTTAATGCGCTTGACCGATTAAAACTCAGGAACGAAACAATCGTGATTTTCATGTCGGACCACGGCTTTAATTTGGGCGAACACGATTGCTGGGGGAAAGTTAGTTTGTGGGAAGGAAGTATTCGCGCGCCCTTGATTATTTCAGTTCCGGGGTTTGAAAACAATTACGGAACTTCGTGCAGCACCATTACTGAATTGCTCGACCTCTATCCTACCCTTGTTGATATTTGTGATTTCTCGGACCAAAAACCCGAAATTTTACAGGGCAAAAGTTTGATTGGATATTTAAAAGAAAATAAACCCGAAGATAAAAATGCTTTTGCATTCACCATTTCCAGCGGTGGCAAAAATGCATCCCTGAGAACCCCAAAATTCCGATATACACGTTGGGGAGATGCTGTGGAATCAGGAAAAGAAGAACTATATGACCATGAGAGCGATCCTGAGGAACAATACAATCTGGCAGATAACAAGGATTACAAAGATATACTTGAAGAAATGCGCACCAAATTTGAGCTATCACGGGTTAGGGCAAGAACAGGTTTGGAAACTCAGAAAAATTAATTTGAATTAAATAGCAAATGAATTTAATTTTATGGTAAAATTCTTTGGACGGATTTGACTTATTGGACTATTAATTTGTCAAATAAGTCTTAACCGTCCAATGAAACAAACAAACAAAACAAAACAAAACAAAATGGAAAAACAATATAACCCAGATGGTTTTATTCCAAAACACGGTGGTTATGAAAAGCTGATAACCTACCAGAAATCAGTAATCATTTATGATGGCACACAGTTTTTTACCAAAAAATATTTTCGCCTTTACGATCGTACAATTGATCAAATGGTGCAAGCGGCAAGGTCAGGTAAACAAAATATAATTGAAGGTAGCATGGCATCGGGTACTTCCAAAGAAATGGAAATAAAACTTACTAATGTTGCCCGGGCATCATTACAAGAACTTTTAGAAGATTATAAAGACTTTTTACGGACACAAAAACTTGTTCAATGGCAAAAAGAGCATGAATATTACGTTCCCCTCACAAAATTGCTGACCAAACAACATGCAACTTATCAAACCTATCAGAAAGGTATTGAAAGCCAAAGCCCGGAGGTTTCGGCAAATGTGATGATTGGCCTTATAAATTTGACTTCCTACCTTTTATCGAATCAGATTAAAACC
>JBBQPP010000841.1:0-1688 GCA_038217255.1 Bacteroidales bacterium
GATGAGTTTGCCTTTTCAGTTTTTAAGGGTACTTTTAAGTGAAATGAAACTTTTGTGTTGGGATTTATACGGGCATTCAAAAAAAATGAGGCTGTATTCATTATCAATCAACCGATATCAGAATACAGCCTCAAACTAAAAGAAAACTACAGCTTACCTCCTCACTTCGTGTTCGTAAGTATCATTTCCTGAAACAAGTACGACCTGGTAATTACCTCTTGAAAGTTTAGAAATATCCACGCCATAATTCAGGACAAAACTGTTATCCAACGATTTTTCCCAAAGTAAGCGGCCATTCTCGTAGATGTGCAAGCTAAGATACTTCTGCCCGTGGTTAAGATGTGAAAGAGTAACCATGTTGTCTTTCATGCCAAAATAAGGATCGGTTTTCTTTATACTGCTGGCCAGTTGAACACCCGACCTGTTTACGATGAGGCGTTTGTCGTATTTTGCCCGATCGGTTGTTACTTCCATTTTGTACCAACCATATTCGAAATCTGAAAAATCGATAGATTGGGAAAACTCACTGCTGGCAGTTTTTGTCTTGTGTTGATAAACGCGGTCACCTTCGGAGTTGAAAATCTTGATTTCATACCTAAGATCGGTATCATTCGAAATCTCGACCAGAGCATTGGCCTCATCTGAAGTAGTCACATTAACACGAAAATTTCCGGTTGCAAATGCAGCAGTTGAAAAAATCGAAAAAGCTAAAATCAAACTGAATTTAAAAATTGTTTTCATGATTTAAATGTTTAATATTTTATGAGTTAAAGGATTATTGCTACATATTTGTTTATACAATATGCATAATGTTTAAACATATTTGCAATATAAATATCTAACAGCCTATTTATTAATCATATAAGCAATGTTAATGTTTGTTAATTAGAATAAATTCTGAAATGATTAACCCACACAAATCGTTACAGCTCCAAAAAATTTCAAGCAAAAATTTTCGGTCAGTTTGCAAATTTCAAAAATTGGACTATGTTTTTACTGAACAGATGAACATCAATGTTCAAATGACCATCAACTATAGAACAAGATAAAAACAACCTGATCCGAAAAATTCTCCACAATTATTATGAAGGGAGGCTCATCCAGCAGGAAATTGCTCTAAAATATTACATTTCGAGAATAAAAGTGTCGAGAATGATTGGCAAGACTCTGGCCGATAAAGTAGTCCAGATTAAGATTAACCTCTCTTACGATCCCGTAATTGAATTGGAACGCAGGCTTGAGGAATTGTAAGGCTTGAAGGAAGCGATTGTAAACCCATTTCAGGCCGAAACCCTGCTCGATGATTTGAGAGAAGCCGTAGCTCACTATTTATCAATCCGTCTGCAAGGCAACGAGTCGGTTAGAATAACCTGGACGTTCGATATTGGCAGCCTTGAAAGGCAATTAGGTTAATGTGCTCATCACCGATGAGCATACCGACAATTTTCTAATTGACGAAAAAACTAAATCATAAACCTATGGAAAAATATCTTCTTTGAACCGACTACAGGACCAGTGGGGCAAAATTCTCCATCATTAACACTGGTGGTCCAGAACTTGCCTATGCTTTTGAAGAATACCAATTTATTACAGATCACCCGTGCTGATTTAAAGTTTCGCGCAAATACTCACTCGGCGATTTACCATACTGTTTTTTGAAAGACTTCGTAAAATAATTGTGCGAGTTA
>JBBQPP010000842.1:0-1679 GCA_038217255.1 Bacteroidales bacterium
GAATAAACTCAATGCTGATAAAACCTTTTCTGTCTTCAAGATTCCGGATTCCGTGCCAAATTGCATTTTCGATAAAAGGCTGGACTAAACCTGGAAAAACCATGATACTTTCCTGATCTTCTATTTTTTCTGAATGTAAAACATAATCAAATTTATCGCCAAATCTCAAATGTTCGAGTTTCAAATAATTTTCGAGCAAATCAACTTCGTTGGCGAATGGGATGTAATCGTTGGAAAGGTTGTTGAGGAAAGCACGAATTAACCTGGAAAAATCAGCTATATAATGGTTTGCCGAAATTTTGTTGTTGTTTGATATAAAATAATTAATTGAATTGAGCGAATTGAAAATAAAATGAGGGTTCATTTGACCGCGTAAGCTTTCTAATTTTAATAAATCTTGCTTTTGTTTGGCTTTTTGGCGGGTCTGACCGATATACAAAAATACAAAAGCAGCGATAATCGAAATACAAAAGAATGCAGCTAACAGTTTAAACCAAACCGTTTGGTAATAGAAACCTGGAATTTTTACCAAAAGTGAATTGGTTGATAACCAATCTCCATAAACATTGGTTGCTTCAATTTCGAAGGTATATCTGCCCGGGGAAAGGCTGGCATAACTGATATTTCGCTTGCGGTAGTCGGTTTCAATCCATGATCTGTTTTTGCCCGACAACCTGTGCCTGTATTTTATTTTGTCAGGATTCTGAAATTCAAGGGTGGCAAAAGTTAGTTGAAAGTTGTCGTCGCCTTTTTCCAAAGTAACTGTATCAAGTTCGTAAATCGGTTTTTCAAAATAGCGGGGTATTCCCGAAACATTGAATTCAGTATTTATCAAATGATTTGCATTGTTTCCGGTAAGGTTTTTTTCAACACTGTCAGGGTAAAAACTTAATAGGCCACCAACCCCGCCAAAAAACATTTCACCGTCATCGGCCAAATAAAAAGCATCCGAATCGAATTCTTCAATCATCAAACCTTCCGCTTTACCAAAATTCCTAAAATGCTTTGTTTTTGGCTTGAACCGGGATATTCCTTTGTTTGTCGAAATCCAGAGGTTCCCGTTTTTGTCCTTCAGAATGCTGTAAGTTGTGTTGTTCGACAGTCCATCTGCTGTTGTAAATGTTTCGCATTTTCCGTTTACGGAGAATAAATGGCCAAGTCCACCTCCCATTAAAGCAATCCAAATATCGTTGCTGTCGCCTATGCAAATGTGTTCAATGTTAGTATTTCCTTTTCCGATAACAAATCTTCCTGTTTCTTTAAATTGATTGTCGAGATGAATTACTGTACTGCTGTTTGAACCCAGCCAGTAGCCATGTTTACCGTCTTCAACCATGCTATAAATTTGAGCATTGTTGTAATCATAAACAGGTTTTAAGGATTTCGAAACGTTGTCAAACAAATAAACCGCATCCGCGCCATTAATGACAATATCTTCACCCCTCATCAAAATATTGTGAATGGCCAGATTTGTATTTACTTTTTCCGGATCAAGTTTTATTTGTGTGATTTTTTGTGTCGAGAAATCATATCGAATTAACGTGTTTTCGGTGCACCCCATCCAAATCCCATCCATGTTTTGCGCCATCGATTTTACTTTTGGGGCATTGCTTTTTTTGGGGTAATCACAAATGTTTGTTTTTAATGCAGTTCCATCCGTTTTTATCCTGAAAACATAA
>JBBQPP010000843.1:0-1677 GCA_038217255.1 Bacteroidales bacterium
TTCCACAAATGGTGAAACTATACCACAACATTTCAGTGGTAAATTAACACATGTCTTCAGCCACCATTCTTTCGAAATAAGAATCAACGGTACCATTTAAATAAACTGCACCATTATCGGCTGTTACATTTACTTCCCATTTATTAATATCGGGGTTTTTCAGCAATGCTTTTCTTATCGTTATGGCTAAATCATAATCTTCAGGAATTATAGATTTAGTAAAAGGATCCGGATGATGAATGCTATTTTTTAACGTATATGTTTTGAAGTTTAATTTTTTTACACAAAATTTTTCTGTCAATATTCAGTAATTTAGTTTCCTTTGATTTTTTGAAGTTTGCCATTGGTAAAAGTTTAGCTGAATCATAACGTTTAAAAGGTGCGAAATGATGAAAGAAGAATCCAGTAAAGACCATGAATCTATAACTATCAGGCAAAAAGCTGAAGAGAAACTAAAAAAGGCAAAGACTGCAAAAAGGATTCTTGCCGGTGAAATCGATCATAAAAAACTCCTCCACGAACTACAGGTCCACCAGATTGAGCTGGAAATGCAAAACGAAGAACTTCAACTGGCGGTTGAAAAAGCTGAAACTGCAATTGCATTGTATGACTTTGCCCCAATGAGTTATTTTACAATTGATAAGGACTGCAACATTTGTCAGCTCAACTTAAGCGGCGCCAAACTACTTGGAAGGGAACGTACGCACCTGGTAAACGAAAATTTCATTCACTTTATAAAACGTGAAGACTTGCCCGTTTTTAAGGACTTTTTTAGCAAGATAATGGAAACCGATTCAAAACAAACTTGCGAAGTTTGTCTCTCATCAAATGTTAGTCCACTATATGTTTATATTGAAGGGATCGTTTCGGAATTGAAACAAAAATGTCTTTTAACGGCGGTAGATATTTCGAAACGCAAGCGGGCCGAAGAAGCCTTGCGTCAAAATGAACAGCGGTTAAAATACCATTTCGAAAACTCGCCGCTGGCTGTAATTGAATGGGATTCAGAATTTATAGTGACTCAATGGTCAGCTGAGGCAGAAAATATTTTTGGCTGGAAAAAAGCAGAAACTATTGGTAAACAAATTGATGCTCTAAATCTGATCTACGAGGAAGATATTCCTGCTGTAAACGATACGATTAAAAGGCTTATCAGTGGTAATGAACAAATTTTTATAAGTTCGAACAGGAACATTACAAAATCAGGAAAAATAATAGAATCGATTTGGTATAATTCTGTTTTACTTGATGATCAGGGGAAATTGAGTTCGATCATGTCGTTAGTGCAAGATAATTCCGATCGAAAAAAAGCCGAAACAGCACTGCGTGAGAGTGAAGTATTTTTCAGGAACCTCGCTGAAAATATCCCGCAATTGTGTTGGATGACAAATACCGACGGATATATTTTCTGGTACAATCAGCGTTGGTACGATTACACCGGAACAACCCCTGAACAAATGGAAGGATGGGGATGGAAGAGTGTTCATCACCCCGATCATATTGACAAAGTAATTGAAAAATGGACCCGTGCATTGAAAGTTCAGGAACCTTGGGAAGATACATTTCCAATTCGCAGCACCAATGGTGAATACGGTTGGTTCCTTTCCCGTGCGTTTCCTATCCGCAATGAAAATGGAGAGATTGTCCGTTGGTTTGGTACAAATACCAACATCACCG
>JBBQPP010000844.1:0-1662 GCA_038217255.1 Bacteroidales bacterium
ACAAGTGTAAATTTTGGTGGTATAAATATCAATTCGCTGACACTTGGCCAATCAAATATGAGCGTGGTTCCAATGTTTTTGTTTGATGAAGTTGGGGTTCAGTTTGGAAGTTCAAGTTCTGTCAATGGTTCGGGAAATATTGGAGGAGCAATTCATCTCGGAATAAAAAATAACTGGACCGATGGATTTAAAGCCGAAACGCGGATTGCACACGGTTCGTTTGGAGAGCAACTTTATGGGACAAAATTGTTTCTTGGAAATGGCAAATTCGAATCGGTAACTCGTGCTTATTACTATTATAAAACCAACGATTTCCCTTTTATCAACCACAATTACCATGATTTTGAAAACCAGGTTTTTGCAATAAAAGATATCCAACGCAACGCCAATATCGAAAATATGGGTTTGCTCCAGGAATTCAATTATAAGTTTGCCGACAATGAATATTTTGTTTTTCGTGGCTGGTTGGAAAAGGACTGGCGACTGAACCAGCAAAATATGCAAATGTCTCAGACCAATTTAAAAGAAACTTATGATGACCGAAATGTGCGGATTTGGGCCGAATATAAAAATCAAAAAATGCCTTTTCAGTTCCAAATCAGCGGAGGATATGTAAATGATAAGGCTGTTTTTAACGGAAATTCAACTGATAGTATTCAAACCCAGCGATTTATTGGAGAGGCATTTATTGAGCATGATTATTCAAGGAATGCGAGTTACAAAATCGGGGCAAAAGCATCGCGCATTTATCCCAAAGTTTATGCTTATGCAAATGATTTAGAATATGAAGATCGGGTGGATTTTTACGCTTCTTATTACCACCGTTTTTTCAATAATCTCACGGCATCTGTAAATCTGCGACAAGGTTTCGTTACCGATTACAGAGTACCTTTTACACCAGCGTTTGGGTTGAATTTCCTTGCCCTTTCAAAAGAAAAATATGTATTGAATTTTACAGGAAATATTGCAAAAAGTTATCGTGTACCCACTTTTAACGACAGGTTTTGGGTTCGAGGCGGAAACCCCGATTTAAGACCTGAAAAAGGAATGAACTACGAACTTGGTACAAAATTCAGTTATTGCGATGAAGATCTTTCGGGAAACATCAAAGTCAACGTGTTTTACATGAACATTGAGGACTGGATTCTCTGGAAGAATGGCGGTTCGTTTTGGTTTGCTAAAAATGAGTTGAATGTGGAAAGTGCAGGCATCGAAATTATGACCGATGTTAACTATATCTTTTTAGGTCTGAAAAGTATTTCAGGTATCAATTATTCATACACTTCAACACAGCGGGTTAAATCGCTTGACGAAACAAATGCACTTTACCGCCAATTGGAATACGTGCCTTTGCACAGCGGAAATATATTTACCACTGCAACCTTAAAAAATTTCGAGTTCACAATTGATGGAAATTACACCGGCAAGCAATTTACAAATGAGGAAACAGAAAACATTTTGGATGCCTATTTCCTGCTGAATTTTGCGGTTGGATACAAATTCGAAATAAACGCCAACAACAAATTGAAAGCAACCGGGATGGTAAGCAATCTGCTAAATGCAGATTATCAGGCCAATTGGGGTTATGCAATGCCGGGAGTTAATTATAGATTAAGTTTAACATATAATTTCAAATAACCATTTTATAACAAATTTTAAAAA
>JBBQPP010000845.1:0-1659 GCA_038217255.1 Bacteroidales bacterium
TGCAGTGGGCTGGAAAACGTTATTGCTGATAAACCTGCCTTTTATAATTTTCCAGATGATTGTTGTAGCTAAATGGGCTGGAAAAAAAATCATAATTCAAAACTAATTTTTAGTGAGTGCTTCACTCAAAGTGAAACCCTCACTATTCACCTTGATCAATCCATAAATTTCATATCCTTTAACCAGTTGATAAAACTGTTTTGCCAGGATGCAATTCCATAACCCCGGCCAATTCCGGAGTCAAAACCATGATTCCCTTTGGCATAAACATGCAATTCTGCCGGAACTTTTTTCTCAAGTAAAGCAGTGTATAACTGAATGCATTTTAATGCAGGAGTTGTAGTGTCTTCCGCACCATTTACAAAAAACATGGGCGGAATATTTTCTTTTTGTTTTACTGCCTTGTACACTTCATCGTTAATTCCCGGGTAAATAGGGAAAACAAAGCTGGGTGCAGTACTTTCCTCGAATCGGGCATATTCCGGTAATTCTTTTTCAAAAACATTTAAAGCTGCATAAAGCGATAAAGCCCCACCAGCAGAAAAACCGCCAATTCCGATTTTATTTTTATCTATTTTTAATTCTTTTGCCTGACTGCGCAAAATATAAATCGCTTGTTTGGCATCCGCATAAACTTCTCCATTGTAAATTTCTCTTTTGAGTGAAAAGTTTTCTGCATCAGAATTAAAAGTCCTGTATTTTAAAACCAGCGAAGTAATTCCTCTATCGGCCAGCCACATGGCAAAATCAACACCTTCGCGGTCGAACCATACATCGCGGAAACCACCGCCCGGACAAATTACAACTGCAACCCCGTTCGGATTTTTTGCCTTAAAAAGCGAATAAGCAGGTTCCGAAACCTCGCTGAAAACCCTGTTTTCCTTTGAAAGAGAACTTTCGCTTACATCGGATGACCTGACCTTTTCTTCGGTATATTTTACCGGATTATTTGGAATTCCATTTGGCCAAAGAGGAAGTTCCTGCTGAGATTGTGCTGAATGATTAGAAAACAGAATAATCAAAAGAAATGCGGAAAGAAATTTTACTGCTCGTTTCATGACGTTTTAGTTTTAAAATGTTAATTAAATATACCAACATATTTTTGTTTTTTGAGACTGTCTTAAAAGTCAATTTATGTTCTTGTAAGCTTAGTATTTGAAAAATTTCGCGGATAATTACCCGAATACAAAATGCTTTAGAAAGCTTCACCCGTAAATCATAGAATTCATTAAAATCATCAAAATCGTATTTCAAGAACTATTCATATCTGAGTGCCTCAACAGGGTTCCTCGTTGCCGCTTTCCAACTTTGAAACGAAACCGTCATTATCGCAATTCCCAGTGCCAGCAATCCAGCCAATCCGAATATCCACCAACTCAAACTGGTTTTATAAGCAAAGTTCTCCAGCCATTTGTTCATGGCAAAATATGCGATTGGACATGCTAAAGCAAATGCGATTGCGACCCATTTTACAAAATTTTTATTCAGCATAGTAAGAATCTCTGAAACTTTTGCCCCATTTACTTTTTGAATACCAATTTCCTTTGTACGTCGTTGGGTAATTATCAGTGCCAATCCGAACAAACCCATGGAACAGATAAACAAAGCAACAATGGTAAATACCGATAAGAGTTTAGCTTGTAATAATTCCGATTTATA
>JBBQPP010000846.1:0-1657 GCA_038217255.1 Bacteroidales bacterium
CATCCAACGCACCCATGTAAACCACGCATTTTATGTTTTTAAGTGCACAAACAGTGGCGGTTGCAACACCATGCTGCCCGGCGCCAGTTTCGGCGATCACGCGGGTTTTACCCAGTTGTTGTGCCAGTAAAATCTGTCCGATTGTATTGTTCAATTTGTGCGAACCGGTGTGATTCAAATCTTCTCGTTTCAAAAAGATTTTCGAACCATAATGTTCCGACATCCGACTTGCATAATACAGCGGAGACGGGCGGCCCACATAATCTTTTAAAAGTTTGTCGAATTCAGTTTTGAATTTTTCAGACTGAATGATTTCGAGATAGCGGTGTTCCAACTCATCAATATTGGTGAACATCATTTCGGGAATCCAGGCTCCGCCAAATTCCCCGTAATATCCTTTTTCGTTTACCTGGTATTTCATTTTTGTTATATTTTTTGTACTCCCTGTTTTCGCCTCAGCCAGTCAAGCTGGCTTGCGGCTCAAACTGTCCCCTAATTTAAGGGGACAGTTGAGGTAATTATTACTGCTTGACTGTAATATTTCCGAAACGGGGGGTCTTTCTATTATTCATTTTTTATTTCTTTAATAAATGCCTGTAATTTCTCAATATTCTTTACTCCCGGCTCATCCTCAAAACCGCTGTTTATATCCACACCAGTGAGTTTTGGGTGATTTATTTCTTTGATGAGTTTTACATCTCCGGGACCAATTCCTCCGCTTAGGAAAAATGGAATGTGACCTTCATATTTTTCAAGAATTTGCCAATTGAATTTTTCGCCTGATCCGCCGTGGTTTTTTGTTTTTGTGTCGAAAAGAAAAAAGTTGGCTGCTTTTTCGTATGGTTCAGTGCTTGAAAAATCAAAGTTTTCATCGACGTTAAAAGCCTTAATAATTTTTAAACCCTGCTTTTTTAACATCTGGCAGGTTTTCGGATTTTCCTTCCCGTGCAACTGAACCCATTCGAAACCCAGGTTTTTTGCAAGCCCAAGAATTTCATATGCATTTTCATCAACAAAAACCCCAACTTTCGGTTTTTCAGTTTGAAATAAGCAAGTTTCGGGAGTTTGCCCTATATATCGTTTTGATGGGGCATAAAAAATAAAACCCAAAAAGTCAACATCAAGTTTTTCAACTTGTTGCCGATTTTCGGTGTATTTCATTCCGCAGACTTTTATTCTCAGTTCTCTTGTCATAATTCAGCAATAAAATTTTTACAAGCTCCGCCCGGATTATCAGTTTTCATAAAAGTTTCGCCAATCAGGAACCCTTTAAAACCGTGTTGGCGCAGGTAACTGATTTCTTTGGCCCCTGTGAGACCGCTTTCCGAAATCTTTACAAATTTATCGGGAATCAGTTTCGAAAGTTTTACCGAAGTTTCCACATCCACTTCAAAAGTTTTTAGATTACGGTTGTTTACGCCAACAACATCCACAAAATCGTTTACGATTTCAAGTTCCTGTTCGTTGTGAATTTCCATCAAAACATCCATTCCCAGTTCTTTTGCCTTTTTGGCCAAAGTTATTGCTTCATCTTTTTCCAGGCAGGCTGCAATCAGTAAAATTACATCAGCGCCAAAAGCTTTTGCTTCCACAATCTGGTAGGTGTCAATCATAAAATCTTTGCGCAAAATTGGTATTTCAAGATTGGTTTCGCGGG
>JBBQPP010000847.1:0-1653 GCA_038217255.1 Bacteroidales bacterium
GGTTTGTATTTTTCAACCACTTCCTCGATTTTTGCCAACCATTCATCGTTAAATTTCTGGTTGGGTAAATATTTATGTGTTTTTACTGCCATTTCAAAAGCTTCTTTTCCAGGAACTTTTGGGCCATACAAATCTTCGTACTCAGGATTTCCCGCATCGGTATTTTCGTCCCAGGTTGAATACCAGGCGTATTTCCATTGGTGGTGGAAAGTGGCGATAAACTTCATATCGCGTTTGCGGATTGCTGCGGCAAGCTCACCCACAACATCACGTTTTGGTCCCATTTGAGCAGCGTTCCATTTTGTTAATTTGCTATCCCACATGGCAAAACCATCGGCATGTTCCGTAACCGGACCGGCAAATTGAGCACCTGCCTTTTTGAATAAATCAGCCCATTCATCGGCATTAAAATTCTCGGCTGTAAACATTGGGATAAAATCTTTATACCCAAATTTATCAAGGGTTCCATAAGTTTCTTCGTGGTATTTTCGGATTGGATGACCTTCAACATACATATAATGCGAGTACCATTCGGTTTTATAGGCTGGAACTGAATAGGGTCCCCAGTGGCAGTAAATACCAAATTTTGCATCCAAAAACCACGCGGGAGTTTCATGTTTTACAAGCGATTCCCAGGTGGGTTGATATTTGGTTACCTGACTGACTTCTTTTTTTGAAGTTGATGAACACCCCACAAATACAAAAATGAGAAGGGCAATTTGAATTATTTTCATAGTTTTTTGGTTTTTTATAGTTTTAACGAATAATTACTTTTTTTGAATCGGACCAGTTTTTTCCAGCGATTTTTAAAAGATAGAACCCATTATTTACCGATGAAATATCAATTTGCACATTAGAATAAAAGCTAACAACACCCTGTTTTACAAGGGTTCCATTTATTGAATAGAGTTCCCAGGCCATTTCGCCATTGTACTGCGGTTGTGCAATTGTAATGTAATCGTCTGAAACGGGATTTGGATAAACTTTCAATTCATTTAAAGAAGCTCCTTTAAATGCACTTGTATTTCCCGAACAAACTTCACCCGGCAAACCATAGCAACCGTGTCCGGTTGGACCTAATTTTGAGTCCCAACTAATTCCCGGAACCCAGTTATAAGCACCAAATTCATAAGCTCCAACATCGGGCATGGAACCGGCAAAACCATCGGTAATTCCTGCAATTTCAATTCCTTTGTCGATAGGTTGCGAACCTTGTTTTAGTGTAAAATCGCCGTTGCTGCTATTTGTAAATGGATTGACAGCAACAGTCAGGTTATTCTTTTTGTCGGCCTGCGTTTCCCAATTCGCATCGTTTGAAAGGTTATTCCAGACTTTTACATTCGAAAAGGCTGTTCCTTCCTGATGCCAGGCACCCATTACAGCCGACCCGTTCCACAAGGTATTGTTAAAAACATTTATATCACTGCAATTCAGGTTTATTTGAATATTGCTCCATTCGGTATTCCAAACCACATTGTTGTAAACTTCAATTTTTGCGGCATCGTTATCGAGATAAATACCGGCGGCTTTTTTCAAGCTTCCCCTGCTTTGTGCATCGTGAAACCAGTTGTGATGGATTTTCATATTCCTGTCGGCACCAAGTGTGTAAAGCAAACCGCAATCATCAGCAATTAAATTACTGTGCGATATGTC
>JBBQPP010000848.1:0-1650 GCA_038217255.1 Bacteroidales bacterium
TTTTGAGGGATTTGTTACCGAAAGCCGGCCGTTTCAGGAAACTTTGTGGCGACAATTAGAGTCGTTTGTTACTATCGACAATAAAAAAGGTTGGATTGAAATTTTTTATCTCGAAGAATTTCCAAGGATTTACGAAGGCCCATTCCTGAAGGAAGAGCGCAACCTGATAGTTAACATTGCTCAACTGATTACCGGTTACCTGAATAATTTTATAGGGCGCGATGTATTGTACAAACGCGAAATTGCCAAAAAATCGGATAACCAATACAACGAATATCGCGATTCGCTCATAAAAAAAGGGAAACCGCTGCAGCAATATTTCAACCAGCAGACGCTTGACAAGTATGTATACCTCGACATGATGAAATACAAGGTAAAAGAGATACTTTTTGTGGCTACATTTTACGATGCGTTTATCCTCGAAAACGAAGATGCCTTTTTCGAGCAATTTATGGGCGAAATCTATCAGTACAGCCTTTTTTCGCTACCCCGGATTACGGCGGTTACTTCTGAAATACAGGCACTTGAACTGGCTCAAACTTCCAAATTCGATTTTGCCATTCTTACCGTAGGCGAAGACGAAAATGCCCCAATAGAACTTGCAAAACAGATAAAAAACCAACGCCCCGACTTGCCTGTTTTCCTCCTTCTAAACAAAAAAGGGAATGTAAAATACTTTGAATCATTGGTTTCAACTTCAAAATTCATCGATAAACTTTTTATCTGGCACGGCGATTCGCAAATATTTTTTGCCATTGTAAAATCTATCGAAGACCGCATCAATGTGGAGAATGACACAGAGGTTGGCTTGGTGCGCGTGATTCTTTTGATCGAAGATTCGGCGCAGTACTATTCTAAATACCTTTCCATTTTGTACTCCATTGTTTTTGGACACATTCAAAGAGTTATCTCTTCCGAGAAAAACGAACTCGACAAAATTTCGAAAATGCGTTCGCGCCCCAAAATTTTACTGGCAACCAATTATGAAGATGCCGTTTATATTTACAACAAATACCGCGATTTTATGCAGTGCGTTATTGCGGATGTCGAGTTCGAAAAAAACGGGACAGTCAACAAAACTGCTGGTTTAGAATTCATAAAATATGTGAAATCGCAAGACAAAGAATTGCCTGTTGTGTTGCAATCTTCAGACAAAAGAAATGCTGTTAAAGCCCATAATGCCGGTGTTGGTTATATCGACAAAAACTCGGAAAACCTCACTAACGAATTAACAAATTTCATTATCGACAATATTGGCTTTGGCGATTTTATTTTCCGCGATGATCATAACAACCAAATTGCCGTTGCCCGCAATCTGCGTGAATTCGAAACCCTTTTGCAAACAGTTCCGGCCGAATCGTTGCTTTACCACGGGCGGAAAAACCATTTTTCGTTTTGGTTAATGGCGCGCGGCGAAATCCACATTGCGAAAATCCTGAACCCTATTCCAACTTTTAAAAATGAAGATCAGGAAGAAGTCAGGAGAATGATTTTAGATACGATAAACAAAGTTCGCGAAGACAAAAAGCGCGGCAAAGTGCTCAATTTTGATGAATCGTTTGATTTTACCGACAAAAATGTTGTAACCCTTTCAAGTGGTTCGCTGGGCGGTAAAGGTCGCGGACTTGCATTTATAAATACCTTAATCAG
>JBBQPP010000849.1:0-1649 GCA_038217255.1 Bacteroidales bacterium
CGAGGCCACGAAAAAGACAGGTCTGGTTAGCGATGCGATGTTTTTTGAACCTTCCGGAATAGCCATTCATCCACAAAACAACCACCTGTTTGTAATTTCGCATACTTCTAAACTCTTGCTGGTGCTTAATCGGGAAGGTAAGATCGTGGATATTCAAAGTTTGAACCCCTATCTTTTCAATCAACCCGAAGGCATTTGTTTTTCACCTGATGGTACTATGTATATATCCAACGAAGGCGGAAAAGGCAATGGGAGTATTTTGAAATTCCAAAACACCTTATCTCAAACAAACTAATTTAGCAATAATTTCAAAAACCAATTTCAATTCAGTTTCATGGAAATGATTTTTATCTGATTCCGGAATTCATCCAACTCATTAAATCGCCTAATTATCACATTATCACATTATCACATTGTCACATTATCACATTGTCACATTGCCAAATTATAACATTGTCAAATTGCCACATTATCACATTGTCAAATTATTTAATTGTCGAATCGCCGAATTGATTAATTGTCAAATTATTTAATTCCCCTTCCCCCATTCCTCTTCAACATCTGCTATGCTTTTTGGTTTAGGTTTACCAAGTAATTCATAGCCATCAGCAGTTATCAGGAAGTCTTCCTCATTTCTTAGTCCGCCAAAAGTTTTGTATTGCTCAATTTTATCGAAGTTTAAGTAATCTGCATTATGCTTTTTTGCTCTCCATTGGTCTATCAGTTCAGGGATAAAATAAATTCCCGGTTCAATAGTGAGCACAAATCCAGGTTCCAGTTTTCTCCCCAGGCGTAATGATTTAAGTCCAAATTGGGTGCTTTTTGGTTCACCGCCATAACCAACATAAACTTCGCCAAGATCTTCCATGTCATGCACGTCGAGGCCCATCATATGGCCCAGTCCGCAAGGAAAAAATAACGCATGCGCACCATTGGCAACTGCATCATCAACGTTACCTTTCATCACTCCAAGGCCCATCAGCCCGCGGACAATAACTTTTGCCGACTCAAAATAAACGTCTTTAAAAGGTATCCCAGGTTTTAACATGCTGATAGACGTGTTATGACTATCAAGACAAATGGAATAGATTTCTCTCTGCCGCTGTGTAAACTTACCGTTTACCGGAGTAGTGCTCGAAAGGTCACCCGCATAACCCATTGCAGTTTCAGCCCCGGCATCAAGCAGGAACAAATCACCATCTTTAAGAATATTTCCATGATGATGATTGTGAAGAGTCTGACCGTTTATTGTAGCGATAATCGGGAAAGCAATTTGCCCGCCGGAAGCTAGTGCCGTTTCGTGAACTGCGGCAGCAATTTTTGCTTCGGAAACTCCTGGTTTTGCCATCCGCATCGAAAGGGTATGCATGTCAACGCTCACGTCGCATGCTTTTCGGATTTCACTAATTTCCTCGGCTGATTTGTAATTGCGCTGATTTACTACGCCTTTAATCAGTTCAAGTGAAGCCAGAACTTTTGATTCATCCGGATGAATTTTAAGCCATTCAAAAAGTTTTATTTTATTCTCTGAACGGTAAGGTGGCAGGTAATGAAACTTCCGGCCTTTAACCTTTGCTTCTTCCAATAACACCTGCAACGATGATAAATCGGCAGTTTGTGTAACTCCGACTTGCAACGATTGATTGGCT
>JBBQPP010000850.1:0-1648 GCA_038217255.1 Bacteroidales bacterium
CAAGGTTTTGTGTGTGGCACATAAAGTGAGCATTTATTCAAAGGCTCGTAACTTGCGGATACCTGGATTCCGATTTCAGCCGTCAAAGCTTCACGGAATTTCGCTACCGGCAATCCTTTAAATTCGTTTTTGAAATAGCGGAAGGCAAAATTAAAATAAGCTTCTTTGGTTTCCCGTTCGTCACGTTTCAGGGGTTTTACACCAGGCAAATCCACCAATAATGAATTTAAATATATCCCATTTGTATCCCTTGTCGCATTTTGTTCGGGCAATCTTTTTAATGCTTCCACCAAAATTGCAGCTTGAAATTCGGTAATCCTAAAATTTCCACCCTGATAAAAATTTCCCTGATCAGAATACAACCCGGCACCTTTGTCCACTTCTTTGTTCATCCCTTCGGGTCGGCGGCCACAATTGCGCAGCGCATCCAAACGCTCGGCTATTTCAAAATTATTTGTTGTAAGTACACCGCCCTCGCCGGCTGTTAAGTGTTTCGACAATTGGAAACTGAAACTCCCAACATCGCCAATACTTCCGGCTTTTTTGCCATTCCATTCACCACCAGATTTGTGGGCGCAATCTTCAATCACATACAAATTGTGTTTTTTGGCAATCCGCATGATTTCATCCATATTGGTAAAACTGCCATACAAATGCACTGGGACGATTGCTTTTGTGCGCGGTTTAATTGCTGCTTCCACTGCTTTTGGATCGATGCACCATGTATCTTCGCAAACATCAACAAGAATTGGAGTTGCATTTACATCAATAATTGTTGCCGCGGTTGCCTGCCAGGTTAGTCCTGGTATAATTACTTCGTGACCGAACCCAATCCCGCAAGCCTCCAGCGCCATTTGCAAAGTAACCGTTCCGTTAGCTGCAGAAATTGCATATTTAACTCCAGTGTATTCTGCAAAATCCTTGTTAAACTCTGTTTCTTTTGGTCCGTTATAAGACCAAACTCCACTGTTCAGCACTTCGAGCAAAGCTTTTTCTTCTTTTTCGTCCCATACGGGCCATTTCGGCCATGGATTTATTTTTGCATCGCGCATTGGGGAACCGCCTAGTATTGCTAATCCTTTCATTTTTACTTTTTTATTATTACTATTTACTTTTTAATATTGAAATAGGCACTTAATTGATAACATTAATACTATTATTTCCAATTGTTAGGATGCCAGAGGCATCAAATGTTTATAGCAATGATTGATAATTTGGCGTTCGACCCCGGCTGGGGTCGCATCACAACTACCTAATTATAATTCTATAAACATTTGAACCCGCTGGGTTCAATGCTGTATATAATTTTTACTAAGTGCCAATTTCAAATTTTTTACTCATTTTTTACCTTTTACTGTTCACCGTTCACTATTTCTTTTGCTTTGAAACTGATTGTTTTGTTCTTTATCAATGGTTTTGCCCAGAAACTGATGCTTAAAATGTAACTCAGTGTAATGAACACAAACGCCATTCCTCCCCGTAAACCAATCGCATCACCCAGAACCCCAACTATTAATGGAACGATTGCTCCTCCAATGATTCCTGAACAGAGAATACCTGAAAATGCACCATGATTACTTGGCAGCGAATTAAGCGCCAGCGAGAAAATAACAGACCACATTACTGAAGCAAAAAATCCTACCCCAAT
>JBBQPP010000851.1:0-1639 GCA_038217255.1 Bacteroidales bacterium
CCACAGGTGCGTTTTCCGTCAGGTCTCGACAGCAGTGATCCAAAATGTGTGGTTTCAATTTTAGGTTGCACAGGTGATTGGTTTGGAGGCTGGGATGGACTTGAACCCGGCGATGCAAATAAATTTATTACTGCCGATTTGCAGAACGGACGGATGGTCGATGTTATCGACAGCGGTGAACCCGCAATTATGGTTTGCCACTGGCCCGGAATCTATTACAACGGTGAAAAAGTGGGTTTTAACATTCTGAAAGAAGTTAAGAAACGGCTTGACCAAAAATATAACCACCTTATTTGGATGAAACTAAGTGAAATCTCGCGTTACTGGGCCTCCAAAGAATTAACAACGATTACGATTGACAAAAACTCAGTGAAACTAAAAGCGCCGTTTGCATCGCCTGATTTCACATTAAAACTGAATACTGTGATTAAAAATCCTGAAATTAAAAACAGCACTCCGCTCAAAAGAATTGACAACCTAATGGATTTAAAATCAGGAACTTTTCAAATTGGAGATAATAAAACTTTTATTTGTTTTGATTTGAAAAAAGGGGAAACTGAGATTTCAATCTGAATTAAAACCATAATTATTAAAACGAAAACGCCGGCTAAATACCGGCGTTTTCAAATTATTTTTGGCAGCTAAATTAAACCACCTCTCCATACAAATCGTAATCCTCTGATCCTGTAATTTTTACGTTCACAAAATCCCCATTTTTTAGTTCGTTGGAAGAAGAAATCAAAACCTCTCCATCCACTTCCGGCGAATCAAATTCGGAGCGACCCACATAAAATTCGCCTTCTTTTTTGTCGATAATCACTTTCATTGTTTTCCCAACTTTTTGCCGGTTCAGGTCAGCCGAAATTTGTTGCTGGATTTCCATGATTTCATCGGCGCGTTGCTGTTTTTCTTCGTCCGGAACATCATCTTTAAAATTTTTGTGTGCGTAGGTTCCATCTTCATTTGAAAATGGAAAAACACCAAGCCGCTCGAATTTCATTTCCCCGATAAACGCTTTTAGTTCTTCATAATCTGCCACGGTTTCGCCCGGAAAACCAACCAGCATTGTTGTGCGCAAAACTACACCGGGTACTTCATCTTTGATTCTTTTAATCAGTGCCTCTGTTTCTTCGCGGGTAACGTGGCGCATCATATTTTTCAAAACCGGATTGGCAATGTGTTGCAGCGGCATATCAACATATTTGCACAGTTTTGGGTTTTCGCGCATTACCGGGAGTATTTCGTATGGAAATTTTGTCGGGTACAAATAATGAAGCCGAATCCATTCAATACCATCAATTTCAGAAATCAGGTTGATTAACTCTGTGAGGCGGCTTTTACCATAAATATCAATTCCATAATATGATAATTCCTGCGCAATCAGCAGGATTTCTCTTACTCCTTTTTTTGCAAGATAACGGGCTTCCATCACTAAACTTTCAATTGTGCGCGACTTGTGGCGACCAGTCATCATAGGGATAGCACAAAACGAACAGGAACGGTTGCAACCTTCTGAAACTTTCAGATAGGCAAAATGCGATGGTGTTGTGATTTTACGCTCGTAAATGTATTCGGGATGAAATGTTACTTTCAACTCATCCACCATCGCTTTCATATCGAATTTGCCAAAATACTTATC
>JBBQPP010000852.1:0-1637 GCA_038217255.1 Bacteroidales bacterium
CACGCTGATAATCAGCAATAATATTAGATGCATACATGGTTAATGTTGTAGCTATATTCGGTTCCGATGCATCAGCAATAATTTGAATCTGAGCTTTGTTGAGGTGGTACAAATCGTTGTTGAAGTTGGGAGGAAAAACAATAACTAATTTTATTACACTTTTTTTAAAAGCACTTTCAATTTCATTATTGCTGAGCAGGGATTTCTCGATTTCAAAATTGTTGCTTGCTTCCAATTTGTCAATTATCGCACGTGTTGCAATGTCATTTGAATAATCGCAAATCATAATTTTCGTATTTTTTATTTCGTTGGTCAGGGCAAAACCAAACAAAACAATTAACACGATCGGCATACCAAACAGCAGAAGCAACGTTTTTCTGTCGCGAAAAACATGATAAAATTCTTTTCTTACAAAGGATAAAAATTGTTTCATAGTTTGAAGGATAAGCCGGAAGTCCGATCCCGATAGTTGTCGGGACGGAAGTCCGAAGTAGAATTACTCATATATGCTGTTTCGTATTTCATTTTAACACTGATTTGAAAGAAAGTTCCCCCGAAAATCCATTGATTTTTTTTTATTTTCCTTATCTCTTATCTCTTATCTCTTATTTCTTATTTCTTATTCCCTCTTCCTTTCTCAATCCCCTTTCCTCATCGCGCCCCTTGCCAAACCATAAAATACCTCATCCATATTTTTGGCATTGTACTTTTGTTTCAATTTTGCCGGTGTATCCAGTGCGGCAACGTCTCCATCCACCATCATCGAAATTCGGTTGCAATATTCCGCTTCATCCATGTAGTGCGTGGTTACAAAAACCGTGATTCCGCGGTCGGCAGCGGCATATATTAAATCCCAAAATTGTCGGCGGGTAACGGGATCAACACCGCCTGTGGGTTCGTCCAGGAAAACGATTTTTGGTTCATGGAAAATCGCAACTGAAAAAGCAAGTTTTTGTTTCCATCCCAAAGGCAATGATTTCACCAGTTTTTTTGCTTCTTTTTCGAGTCCTAAAATGGAAATCAGCTCTTCACTTTTCGATTTTATTTTTTCGTCGGACATGCCATAAATTCCGCCAAAAAATTTAATATTTTCCAAAGCCGTCAAATCTTCGTAAAGCGAGAATTTCTGACTCATATAGCCAATGTTCTGTTTTATTTTTTCGGTTTGCTTATACACATCAAACCCGGCAACTGTAGCATTACCTGAAGTTGGTATCGACAAACCGCACAACATGCGCATAGCCGTGGTTTTCCCTGCACCATTAGCACCCAGAAAACCGAAAATCTCACCTTCGAAAACGTCGAAAGTGATTTCGTTTACCGCAGTGAAATCACCAAAACGTTTTGTAAGTTTATCGGTCGATATAACAACTTTTCTCTCCATCTTAATGCATTAAATTGATAAAACAATCTTCAATGGTTGGCGTAGTGATTTCAAAATCAATATGTTTATGATTCTTTGTATCTAAATAAGCCAAAAGCTTTTTATGCTCACCTTCACCATCATCCTGAAAAGTAACATGATGAAATTCGCCAAAGGAATTACAACTTGCTACCCCTTCAAAATCTTTAATATCATGTAGCAATCTGCTCATATTTTCAGCCTTAATCGAATATAGCTTCCCTGGATATTGTTC
>JBBQPP010000853.1:0-1637 GCA_038217255.1 Bacteroidales bacterium
TAAAAGAAGGAATAATTAAAATACTTCCACAGGCAAAAGCTGCCGGGGTAAAACTGGCTATCGAACCACTTCATCCCATGTATGCTGGCGACAGATCAGCAATTAACACGCTGGCACAGGCAAATGATATGGCAGAAGAAATCAATTCAGAATTTGTTGGAGTTGCAGTTGACGTGTATCATTTGTGGTGGGACGAGAATCTTCAACAAGAAATTAAACGATGCGGCAAAAACGGTAACCTGCTGGCTTTTCATGTTTGCGACTGGAATGTCCCAACCACAGATTTCCTTAACGACAGGGGATTGATGGGAGACGGATGTATTAATGTTTCTCAGATACGCGGCTGGGTGGAAGAAACCGGATTTTCGGGTTACAACGAAGTAGAAATTTTTTCAGATAAATATTGGGCAACAAACCAAAATCACTATCTTGAAAAAATTAAAAATGCATACTTAAATCATACATGAAATTAATCCATTAACAATGAAACGAATATTTATCCTTTCCCTTGTTATTTTATTTCCGGTCTTCTTGAATGCACAGGTTCAGGAAAAAATCGACCGTGGAGTAATCGCTCTTGCAAAAAGCAAACAATCAGTTTATGTAGGTTGGCGTTTTTTTAAGGATGACCCAAAAGATATTGCTTTCAATATATACAGGCAAAATATTGGTTATGGCGGTTTTGTGAAAGTAAATACGGAACCGGTATCCGGCTCAACCAATTTTTATGATGAAACAATTGAACCAGGCAGAGGATATAATTACAGAATCAAAGCAATTATCAATGGGAATGAAACCGACCAACCCGGTGAAGGATATGTGTTTACTTATACTGGTAGTGTTCCTTACTACTCAATTAAACTTAAAGAAAACGTTACTTTGAAGCGAATTGGTTTTGGTGATTTGGACGGTGATGGCGCTTACGATTTTGTTATGCAAAGTCCCGATTTCAATACCGACCCTTATTTTGGGCCCGGTTACTGGAAACGAAGTCCCGACACTTATAAACTCGATGCCTATTCTTCAAAAGGAAAACACATGTGGCAATACGATATGGGCTGGGCAATTGAAGCCGGAACCTGGTATTCGCCATACATGGTTTTTGATATCGATCAGGATGGTAAAGCAGAAATTTATGCAAAAGCAGGAGAAGGCGATCCCCGTGAAATTGACGGACATGTTTTAACCGGACCGGAATATCTGGTTAAATTGGATCCACTTACAGGTAAAATTATTCATAAACAGGATTGGATTTCAAAAGAAGGGTTTGAACAATACAATTACTGGAGCCGTAATTTTTTAACTGTTGCCTATTTAGATGGAATAAATCCATCGCTGGTTATGCAACGTGGAACTTACACTGTAATAAAAACAGAAGCATTGGACAAAAATCTCAAACCCATTTGGAAATGGATAAGTTTAGGTGAAGATGAAAAATATAAAGGACAAGGTGCGCATGCAATAATGACCGGGGACATTGATTCTGACGGAAAAGATGAATTGGTCTTTGGGACTTCGGCTTTGGATGATAATGGCAAACCCATGTGGTACACAGGTCTTGGGCACAACGATGCCGGATACATTGCCGATATAATTCCTTCCCGGCCGGGATACGAAATTTTTTATGGCATCGAATC
>JBBQPP010000854.1:0-1635 GCA_038217255.1 Bacteroidales bacterium
CCGCCCTGTGGGTAAAGCGGATTATCGCCACAGTCTTTCCACATGTCGCGGTGGTCAACTACTTTACCATCGACAATGAATTCGCGCCAACGGCTGCAAAACTCGCTGCAACCACTTGGCTGATCCATTCCATGACCGGTGTGCTGAATCCTAAACCGGCCAAATGAAGCACCTTTCGAAGTTTTTATTTTTATTGGCGTCAAGCTTTTTTCAATGTCATTTTCAGGGTTTCCATATTGAAAATTTCCGTCCCACATTTTATCAACTGAAATAAATTTGGCAACCGGCGGACCAAAAAGATATTCAAAATCAATAGTCAAATCCCAGCCCAAATCAGGCGATTCATAACCTGAGTGGAGATATTCGATTTCGACACTATCACGTAAAAACGACTCAAAATCAGTCACATCAATTTGCCAGGTATAACTCCAGTCCTCTTTAAAATTGCTGCCATAAGGAGTGAGCATCCTGCCAATTTCGTAGTTGATAAATTTCCCTTTTACTCCACCTTTTCTGAGGATTTTTATGCGATCCATATAATCCCAATGCGCAATTGGCCGGTCTTCGGGGTAAGCAAGCGTAACTTTCATTGTTATCCGGCGAACATCTTTTGTTTTATCAGGAAAAACGGCCCATTCCGTAAAACTCTTTACACCCTTTGAAGGATCAGTATTTATAAGTACTTTATTGTGGGTTACAATGTTTGTTGTTTGGGCTAAAACCGCAGAGGTTGATATAATTAGGACAAGAGAAAATATCAGATTTCGCATTGCTAATTATTTATTCATTTTTCAAAACCAACTTAAATTCATCACTTGAATCATTACCGGTTTTAATATCAAAAGTCTGGTTTACATTTTCTGCCGGATTGGAAACTACCGCTTGGTAAACTTTATCTTTTTTTAGTTTGATTTTCAAGAAAAGGTTCATATCGTCCGTTTTTCGGGGAGAATAACCAAAGTCAATTATGTTGTCGCCCTCAAAAATGTCAACCCTGCAATCTATTCTCGATTCACTTTTTGAAGTGTCAGCATCCTTAAAAACAACAAAATTGGCCATTAATTCATCGTCATTTAATTTGTTGTTTATCAATGATTCCTGGTATAAATCTATATATCTCTTTGTAACATTTACTCCCCAGATATACGGTTCTTCTTTTTTTCGATCGACTGAACGTGATTTCATTCTTTCAAAACGGATTTTCATTGGTTCAGGCAAACTGTTTAAATCAATCACATCAAGCAAAACATTCGAACTCACTCCGGCATAATAGGGCATTCCGGTTGGTTTATAAGAAGTTGCATAAATCCAGTGCAACATATTATTTGGATCGGCCTTTCCGGCATCCGCCAAAAACCATGATTTATTGAGTGTATCAGGATAATATTCAATAAATTGCCATTGCTTGTCAACCAAAACTTCGCTCCAGGTATGGTTTCCTTTGAAATTTGTCCACATTGCAGTTCCCGCCAGTCTCGACGGAATTCCGACCGAACGGAATGCATCTGTTAATATAATGGATAACCCGGTGCAAGTTGCCATGTTTTCATCCATTGCTTCTTTGGGACTTGAATCAACTTTCGAACGTTTCGTATTATATTCAACTTTAACCTCTTTGTTGATTGGGCGGGCAAT
>JBBQPP010000855.1:0-1635 GCA_038217255.1 Bacteroidales bacterium
GCAGCAGGTGGTGGTTTTATCCTCGCCGACAACCATGGCGAAATCCCATTTCAGGTATCAGAAGAAATTCTATTGACTATTTCAGAAACGGTTCGGAAATATGGACAATACCCGCTCAAAAAATCATAAAATGACAGAGCAACTTCAATTATACGTTTGCGAACATTTTAGGGCAGATACTCAAGCCGTGCTTTCATCTGGCAATTTTACTGATGTTATACCAACCTACTTTCCTTCAAGGTGCGGTCGTCCTATGCCAGCAAACAAGCAATTATCGTCCTTGTCATTATTTAATAAAAGTAAAAATGATGACAAGTTGTTTTATGCCTGCTCTTGCCTGTCAACACCCGATAAAACTTACATTGACAATGAAAATATCAAACAGCTATATTTAGTCAACTGCTTTCAAATGTTTGCTCCCAAAGCGATTATCGACAAACTAATAAGCGAGGGAGCCTATATAATGACTCCCGATTGGTTGACAAAATGGAAGGTATGGGTAAATCAATGGGGAGATAAAGAACAAGTGAGGCTGATGTTTTCTGAATCTGTTACGAAACTAGTTTTGCTCGATACGGGTGTAGATGCAAAGAGCAAGGATAACCTGAAAGATTTTTCAGACTACATGAATTGCCCATCAGAAACCATAACAATTTGCCTCGCGCAGAAAAGGAAGAAGAAGTAGCAACCAGAATTATGGACATTTTTATTATGTTGTTTGCTGCTCAGAAAGTCAACTTTTTGTCAGTTGTAGATTCTGAACCTAAAGACCTTTGGTCTATTCCGGCCGATTTTGAAAACAAAACAACAAAAGAGCGATTATCGAAATGCAATCAATCCATGGAGTTAATCCAGTCGGGGAAGGGATTTTGTATGACTATTGGAAATGATAATCAGGTTTTAGCAGTGGTAGAGATAGATGAAATTGCTTTTCCAGAGAATATGGTGAAATATCAAAATCTCGCTTTGGCAATGGCTGGTGTATTAGCATTGTCAATCGAAAATTCAAGGTATTTCCAGAATATTTTGAAAATGAATGATTCTCTGAAAGGACTTAATACTACAAAAGACAAACTTTTTTCAATAATTGCCCACGATTTAAGAAGTCCGTTTAATAACATTTTAGGGCTTTCGGAACTGCTAATTGAACAAATCAATGGCCTTGATGCTGAAAAACAGAAAACGTATTTAAACCACATATATTCATCCGCAAATAACACCCTTTATTTACTCGATAATTTATTAAATTGGGCAAAATCACAAACTGAACAAATTAGTTTTAAACCAGAAAAAGTTGTTTTATCTTCTCTTTTTCAAGAAATAATTGAACTCTCAAATTCAAGTGCAAAAAACAAAAACATACTGCTCAAACATTTTCAATCAGAAGAAATTGTTGTTTTTGCTGACCCGAATATGGTTAAAACGATTTTAAGAAATCTTATTTCCAATGCCATCAAATTCACAAATCCAGGTGGGAATATTATCATTTCAACTCAGGAAAATGAAAAGCAAGTAGTTATTTCTGTTAAAGATTCTGGGGTTGGTTTGACAAAATCAACAATAGAAAAATTGTTTCGTATTGATGAAAATTATTCAACACCGGGTACACAAAATGAAAAAGGGACAGGGCTTGGT
>JBBQPP010000856.1:0-1628 GCA_038217255.1 Bacteroidales bacterium
CTTCATCTGGAAAACCTTGGAAAATCAAGTACTTTGAAACGTTTGAAACTCCGACTCCCATCGTACAAAAATCCTTATATATTGCTTTGCTGAACATCTTCCAAATCCTAATGTTTTAATTTTATATATCTGGCTACTTTTAATTTAATTCCAGACAAGGCTGCACCGAAATGCCAAGCAAATCGGATAATATAAAAGCAATATTAAAGATGACAATTTACATGGATCGCCACGATGTTTCGGAAGCCGTAACTGCTGAAATAGTTGCACAAATTCACCAGGATGATTTAAAAATTCAGCATAAATATGGCTGTCGCGGATTAACGTATTGGTTTGATGAAGTGAGAAAAACCGCTTTCTGTTTGGTAGAGGCACCCGATAAAAATGCAATAATAGAGATGCATGACCATGCTCATGGCGAAGTTCCGCACCAAATTATAGAAGTGGATGCGGCCATTGTTGAATCGTTTCTGGGAAGGATTGAAGACCCAGAAAAGGCAAGAAACACTGAACTGAACATTATAAACGATCCGGCATTCCGAACCATTATGATTATCTCACAGGAAATGCTCTCAATTCAAAAAAGCAATTCGGAGTTAAAAGATAACTTGGATAAACAGATAATTTCAGCTATAAAGTCATTTGATGGAAATATTGTGCGTCAGGACAAAAATGATTTTTTGGTGTCGTTTAAATCGGTAACCAAAGCTGTTTTGTGCGCTTTAAATATTACAGAATATTTTAATTCGCAGGAGTTAACAAAGAAAAACGGTGCGGTTTCGTTGAAAATTGCTTTAAACTGTGGCATTCCGGTAACCGAAAAAAAGTCAATATTTCAGGATACAATTCAACTGGCCGAACGGATGAAAAATATTTCAAATGCCAAAATCGTGGTTTCCGCAGAAGTAAAAGAACTTTACAAAAGCGAAAACCAAAACACTTTTTTCGACAATGAAACCGTTCTTGCCCTTGCACGTTCTGATGAAAATTTTATCACCCATTTGATGGAATTTATTGAAAAAGAAGCAAAAAACCCATACTTGAAAGTAGAAGATTTTTATACAAATTTGGGGTTGAGCAAATCAAAAATGTATAGAAAAATGATTCTGCTAACAGGAAAATCTCCCAATTCCTTTCTGCTTGAATACCGTTTAAAACAATCGCTGTCGCTTTTACAAAACCAAAACTGCAGCATTTCGGAAGTTGCATTCGACAGTGGATTTAACAGCCCTTCTTATTTCACAAAATGCTTTCGTAAAAAATATGGCGCGATGCCAACAGAATATTTGAATTTTTTGCAATCATAGCATCACTTCTCCAAAAAACGTTTTTGAACCAAATTTATTAGTGAAAGGTCGGAATGTGCTATTTCGGCCAGATTGCTTGTCGTAATTTTGTAATAATTCACAAAATAACAACAACATGACAAAATTGATTTCCACTCTATTTACAATTCTAATTTTTACAAGTATGACAAAAGCAGATACAAAAAACAACGCCGACGCTTCAACTCTTTACGAGCGATTGGGCGGAAAAGAAGGGATTACAGCCATTGTTGACGACGTAATTGAAGCGCACATGAACAACCCAACCATTAGCGCAACCTTTGAACCATACAAAACACAACC
>JBBQPP010000857.1:0-1625 GCA_038217255.1 Bacteroidales bacterium
GATTTATTGGTCTGATATATTTTGTAGTACCAGCACTATGAGAGAAATGAATGTTGTACCCATTTTTCACTTTGAGTTCTTCGCTAAGTACATTTGGGAGATATTCCAAAATCCGAATAGCAATATTTTCAAACTCGATTAATCTGTTCTTCTTTTCTTGAAGGTCGTTAATTAATGAAGGTGGGTTCTAAAAATCCATTTTTTTACTTTTGATTCAAAAAAAGCGTAGAACCCATTTGCCGGTTTTCTTAAATCGAGGCAAACCGTTAACTGGTTTATTGAATTATCGTATCTGAATTATTATTTTTCTTGGTTAATTTGTGAATATATCTACTTATTTATCAAATAATTAGTTTTTCAAAATGTTTAGGCGGACTATTTGTTCATACCGGAACAAGTTATAAACCAAATTCATCAACCCTATAATTGCTGTTGCCCGTACCTTACCCACAGACCGCACGATTAAACCATTCATGCTTTGTTCCATAAAACCAAATACATGCTCAACCCTCACTCTGGTCTTTGATTTTTTATGATTTTTTGCTTTTTGTTCCTCCGTTAATGGTTTATTGCGATATCCTTTTTCATGTACTTGATTTTCCATTTCATATTTACGAATCACTATTTCTTGATCCGCACCTGTATAAGCGCTATCTGCATAAAGATTCTGACCTTTATCTTTTTCGGTTAATAAATCGTCCAATGGCTGTGAATCATGCACCGATGCATCAGTAACTTCAAATGTATCAATGAATTTACTTTTGGCATCCACTTTTGCATGGTTTTTATATCCATAAAATGTTTCATTGTTCTTTTTCGTCCAACGGGCATCTATATCCTTGTGCCGCTTTTTGTTAGGCTTGTCATTCCAAAGTTCATCGCCTCGTCCTTCTTTTATTATTTTGTTTTCTTCTCGTGTGTTTCGTTGGCGGGGTGCAACTGTAAAACTTGCATCTATCATTTTCCCTTCGTTCATTATCAATCCTTTTGATTCCAGATGCTGGCCAAATTGAATAAAGATTTCTTCCACTAAACCACTGTTTGTCAAATTCTCGCGAAATGCCCAAACGGTTTTTTCATCTGGCACTTTATCCCCACTTTCTAAGCCCAGAAATTTTTTAAAGCTAATTCTATCAAGTATTTGATATTCAATCTGAGTGTCGCCAAGTCCGTAATAGCGTTGCAATATCATTATCTTGAACATCATAATTACATCGTATGGTTTGGCTCCTGCATTGTTTTTCTTATTTTGGTTTAGCAGTTTGGATTCCAACTTTTCCCTAAACATCTCAAAATCTATAACATTGCTAATCATCACTAAAGGATTCCCAATAATTGACAATTTTTGACTGATTTCTTGTTCATCAAATAATCCTAGAACACCCGTTTTTTTGTATTTTTGTTTTTGCATTTGTATCCGATTTTTACTATGCAAATATACAATTAATTATCTGTATATCAGTAATTTAATTTAAAGAAGTCCCCTTATCAGCAAAATAATAATTGCATTGCGCATCAACATGATCTTTTTACGATGCTCGTTATGAAACGAACACAATAGTTCTTGAATTTTTTTCATACTTTTAATTGTTTTTGTTTACAAAAATTTATGAGCCAATTTTTTG
>JBBQPP010000858.1:0-1623 GCA_038217255.1 Bacteroidales bacterium
GATATAAAGATGAAATTATTTCTTTCGAACCACTTTCAAGTGCATTTAAATTACTGAAAAGCCATTCGGATAACGATGAAAAATGGAGCTCTGAAAACTTTGGAATGGGCGATTTTGATGGCGAATCGGTGATAAATATTTCTCAAAACCTTGTGAGCAGTTCAATTTTAAATATTAAAAAAGAACACACTGATGCTGAACCTGAATCGAAATATGTAGCTCAGGAGAAAATTACAATTCGCAAACTTGACTCTGTTTTTAGCTCCTACGAAAAAAAGGGAAAGAATACATTTTTAAAAATTGATACGCAGGGTTTTGAAAAAGAAGTCATTCTGGGTGCGGCAAATTCATTGAATAAAATAACCGGTTTGCAGGTTGAAATGTCGCTGGTGGAATGTTACGATGGGGAAATGATGTATGACGATATGAAAAATTTAATAGAAAGTTTTGGGTTCGAGTTGTATTATCTTGAACCCGGATTTTCGGATCCTGTTACAGGAAAACTGATGCAGGTTGATGGAATATTTTTTAAAAATCGGTAATACTAACTTTATAAAAGATGGTTCAAAAAACAGTTTGTCCCGATTGCGATAGCGCAAACCTCAAATTGATTGGTAAACTGCCCACCAGTAAAGAGTTTTCGGGGAACACCCTCACCTTCAGTATTGAAGGGGGTAATTTGTATTTATGCAATAATTGCCAGCTAAAATTTCGCTTTCCTATCCTTGCAGAATCGGTTTACAACGAATTATACAATACCGAGAATGTAAATTGGGTTTTTGATGAATACCGAAATGATTGGAAAATTCTCAAAGATTTTATTCAAAAAAATATTCCCAAAAAAGGGAAAATCCTTGATTTTGGGTGCAATCTGGGAGATGTTTTATTTCGCTTGCCAAATGAAACCAAAAAATATGGAATTGAAATAAATGACCAGGCGGCCGAAGTTGCCCGAACTAAAGCAAATGCAACAGTTTGGAAAGGTTATGAAGAAATTCCTGCCAATATGGAATTCGATTTGATTTATGCCATAGATGTTATCGAGCATTTATCGTCACCCAGGAATTTCATTCAGCAATCACTTCCGTATGTAAAAAAGGGCGGGTATATTGCTTTAATGACTGGCGATAGCTGCAATTATTTCTGGAAAATATCGGGTATAAGATGGTGGTACAGCACTTTTCCCGAGCATATTGCTTTCATCTCAAAATCATGGGCTACTGCGCTTTGCCATGATGTTCCGAACCTGGAAGTTGTGTATTCAAAAAACTATATAAGTGCAAACAAGTCAATTTCAAAACAAATCAAATGGTTTTTGATTTGGGTTGTAAATATGGTTTTTCAAAGTCGAAGTCAACAGGTTTTTAACTTACTCCCGAAAATTAAAAAATCGGGAATGGGCGAAATGAAGCACTTTGGCAGGAATTTTAGCGCCGATCATTTATTTGTTGTTTTCAGGAAATTATAACCAAATACTCTGCAAAAAAACTCAGCGAAACAAGGACAGTATTTTTTCTTTTCTTGTTCTTACCGAAAAATCATCATTTTTAAAGTCTTTTTCGAAATCAAGATTTTCAGATTGCGAAATTGTTTCGGTTATCAGTTCCGCAATATTTTCAGGAT
>JBBQPP010000859.1:0-1621 GCA_038217255.1 Bacteroidales bacterium
GGATTGAAAAAAGTCAGTTGATTGCCAAACTTAGAGAGGCGAATGCCTTAAATTTCGACCAGATTCTGGCAGTAGTTTTGGAAACCACAGGCGATATTTCGGTATTGCACAAATCTTCATCAACAAGTTCTGAAGAATTGAGTTCAGATATTCTTGAAGGAGTAAGAAAAAAACCTTGAGAAATTTATTCATTCATCATCTATTAAATTATGAAGCAGGAGACTCAAAAAAAATCAGAAAACATTTCCATTTTTCAAAAAAAGGTATGGATAACAACTGCAATACTTGCTTTTGTAATAACTGTTTTATTGTTGGTTAAAGCAACATTTGGTATTTTTTTATTGGTACTTGCGGGAACACTTATTGCAATATTCTTTAGGGGGTTGAGCAACTTTATCCACCGTAAAACAAAGTGGCAGGAAGGAATTTGCGTAGCTATTTCTATTATAGGCACTCTATTAATTATTGCAGGGCTTTTTTGGTTGATTGGAGCAAAAGTACAAATGCAAATGAATGAATTAATGGAAACTATACCTAAAACAATAGATAACGCGAAAGCGCATTTAAATGACAGCGCAATAGGCGAAAAAATTATGGAGAGAATGTCTTCAAAAAAATCAATGGATAAAGCACAAGTATTTGCGGAGAAATTTTTTAAGTCCACTTTCGGAGTGTTTGGTGATATTTATGTTGTTTTATTTATAGGGATTTTCTTTACCATTTCGCCCCAAATGTACACCAAAGGCATAGTGCAACTCATACCCGTAAAAGGGCAAAAAAAAGCACATCAGGTAATTGATAAATTAGGAGATCAATTACTCAGTTGGTTGAAAGGAAAATTGTTTTCGATGTTTGTTGTCTTTGTTTTAACTGCCATAGGATTAGCCATTATTGGAATACCGCTTTGGCTAGTGTTAGCTATATTCGCAGGATTAATTAGCTTCATCCCCAACTTTGGACCTTTAATAGCGTTGATACCAGCCGTATTGGTGGCTCTAATGCAAAGCCCTACAACGGCAGCTCTTGTTGCCGGACTTTATATTTTAATCCAGTTTATTGAAAGCAATTTTATTACAACACTTATTCAGAAAAAATTAATTAATATGCCCCCCGCACTCATAATAATTGCACAGTTGGTAATGGGGGTGTTAACAGGCGGATGGGGATTGGTTTTGGCAACTCCGCTTACAGTTATTGTAATTGTTTTGGTGCAGGAGTTATATTTAAAAAGAAGAGAGTAAACATTTTTTTACTTCAATTTTATGTTTCTGGCATATTTAAAAACCATTTTATTATAAAATTCGTTTCAAAATAAGTAAGAGTTAAAACAGCAAAACAGATGAAACGGTTAATATTTTGGATGGGGACAATACTTTTTATTGTAGCCTGTTCAGTACAAAAAGGGGTGGTCAAGGTAAAAAGCAACAGTGTGGAAAGTATTGTTGAAGACAGTTTAGAATATGACCTGGAAACTTTTGATGGAAGATTTGAAACGTGGTATCAGTTATATAACAGTCCGGCAATGTATCGCTCGCAGCAATACTATGAAAACTGGAATCGCCAATATGTTTCTGCATGGAACTATAATGCAATGGGTGGACGGAGAAATTCATTTTTCGAA
>JBBQPP010000860.1:0-1619 GCA_038217255.1 Bacteroidales bacterium
AACATTGAAGTCGGGCGGTTTCGTAAGAAACATATGTGCTCCCATCGAAATTGTGCGCGCCTTGTCTGCAGGATTATTGGAAGTGGTGAAAATAATAACAGGAATTTCTTTATAGTCATTTATTTTCTTTAGTTGTGCCAAACATTCAAATCCATTCATTAATGGCATGTTCAGATCAAGAAAAATAAGTGATGGTGGGGGAGGAGTTTTCCTCAAATGATCCAATGCTTCCAATCCATTATTGGCAATATTGCATTCCAGATCAGGGTCAAGTTCATTTAAGGCGTCCACAAAAAAAAGTTGGTCGTCTGTATCATCATCAACTAGTAAAATTTTGTTATGATTTAACATAACGCTAAGGTTTAGTAAATTTATGATATGTTATTCTCCGGTAAAATAAATGTAAAAGTTGAACCTGTTCCAGGTATTCCTGTAGCTGAAATAGATCCGTGATGAGCCAGAATAATTTTTTTACAGATTGCCAATCCTATTCCTGTTCCTTCGTATTCTGTTTTTCCATGCAGGCGTTGAAAAATTTCAAATATTTTGTTTTCGTATTGTTGTTCAAATCCAATTCCATTGTCGGTGATTGCAATTTTCCAGAATAAACCGTTTTGTTCCTCTTGTTCATCAATTTCGATGCTGTTTACTTTCTCGGCAGAAATTGTAATCAAGGTGGCAATTTCTTTTTTGGAATATTTCAGAGAGTTGCTGATCAAATTTAAAAATAATTGGTGCATTTGTTCGGGAATTGCATTAATTGTTGGTAAGTGTGGTGATTCAATCACCGCACTTTTCATTTTAATGGATTCGTGGAGTGTTGCTTTCACTTCATTTAAAATTTGATTCAGATCAGTTTTAACAAAAATCAACTCGGCAGTATTGGTTCGTGAAAAGCTTAGAAGTGAAAGGATTAAATTTTGCATCCGTTGTGCCGCAGCATTAATGCGTTTAAAATAATCTTTTGCAGTATCGGATAAATGTTCTGATTCTTCATTTATAATGCGTTTCGAAAATCACTGGATTTTTCGCAAAGGCTCTTGCAAATCATGGATTGCAATATAATTGAAAGAGGCAAGTTCAGCATTGGCATTTTCAAGTTCAAGGTTTTTTGCCTTTAATTCTTTAGATGCCGCCACATCTTCGCTAATGTCCTGCACCGTACCAATGAGCAATTTGCTATTTCCTTCACCGGAGACTCTACCGCTCGAACGGAAGTATTTGATAACGCCTTTTTTGCTTATAATTCGATAAGGACTTTCTACCAATGTTCCCTTTTTTAAAGTTTGCTCCTGGTTGGATTTTACTTGTTCCAAATCGTCAGGATGAATAAACGATAAAAATTTGTCGATGGTAGGAACAAACTCATTAGGTTCACAATCTAATAACCGGAATAAGTTATTGGAATATTCCAGGGTTCCAAATCGCATGTTCCATGTATAACTTCCAAATTTGGCAATCCGCTCCGCAATGGCAAAAGTTTGGTTTTGTATTTGTAACTCCTGAGTTCGTTCTAATACCTTTAATTCCAATTCATCAGCAAAGTTTTTTTGCTCAGTAATATCGGTATTGGTACCTATCCATCGCTCAATATTTCCATCGGCATCCTTTAGCGGATA
>JBBQPP010000861.1:0-1617 GCA_038217255.1 Bacteroidales bacterium
TGAAAAACGAGCTTATACAGTTAAACGTTTCAGATTGCTTTTTCATAAAGGACCTCAGTTTTATGCAGCCTTCAATTTCAGGCTTTTGCTTTTCCTGCTTTTTTCGAAATTCGATTTGTTATTGGCAAATGATTTGGATACGCTACCAGCCAACTTTTTAGCTTCGAAAATTAAAAACAAACCATTAGTTTACGATAGCCACGAATTTTTTACTGAAGTACCGGAATTAATCAACCGCCCGAAAGTGAAAAAGATATGGGAATGGTTGGAAAGCAAAATGTTACCAAAAATAAAAACTGCTTATACAGTTTGTAATTCAATTGCCGAAGTTTACACTGCAAAATATGCCACACCTTTTAAAGTAGTGCGAAATATTCCGGTTTCAGTAAAAAAATCCTTTAGAAAGAAAAGAGTTGAAAACGCTGAAAAAATCATTCTTTACCAGGGAGCAGTTAATATCGGAAGAGGATTGAAACAGGCAATTTTAGCAATGGAATTTATTGAAAATGCAAAACTGATAATTGCCGGAGATGGCGATATAAAAGCTGAATTGGAGAAATTGACAATAAAAGAAAACCTGCAAAACAAAATTGAATTTACAGGCAGGTTGCCAATTGAAGAACTTTCGAAACTCACTCCGCAATCAGATTTGGGGCTTTCCATTGAAGAAGATCTTGGACTAAATTACAGGTTTGCACTGCCCAATAAATTGTTCGATTACATTCAGGCACAAGTACCGGTTTTAATTACCAACCTTCCCGAAATGGAAGCCATTGTTATGCAATACAAAATTGGAGAAATTACGGATTCACTTGAACCACATCAACTTGCAGAAAAAATAAATGACGCGCTAAACAATCAGGAAACGAGAAAAGTTTGGTTAGAAAATCTAAAGTTTGCCGCTAAAGAATTGACATGGGAGAATGAGGAGAAAGTTATTCAGGAAATTTATGCTCCTCTTTTGTAAATTTTTTGTTACTACTCAGCAGAAATAAGTCTTATTAATCAATGAGTTACATTTCTATTGAAAATTTTCTTAAACTGCTAATTTGTTAAAAATCAATAAGCTACATAAATTACATTTGTTTGGTAGTAATTTTTTTAAAAGTTATAACGACTACAAACATCTCATATTCAAGATACTATCCCTGCTGAGTAGTAACAAATATTTTATTTGAAGTTGCCAACCTTAGAAATAAATGGAAAGGACACGGTGGCATAACAAATGAAGAAGAAAACAATCAAAGAGTTCTTACACTTGAACAGCAGTTAAATGAATTCAGAAAATACATCGCAGACGCTTTTGACGACACAAGAATGCTTTCACCGACAACAAGCAGTTTTGAAGATGGTATTTTCACTTTCAACGCAAAAGAATTAATTGGAGCAAGGACACCATTCAATGAAATTACAATCAAAAGTTTAATTCCGCTTGACAGAAAGAAACTTTACATAAGTAACTCACAGCAGACAAAACCTTTGGAGTTACTTCCGTTTATAAAATTTATTGAAGCAACAGACGCAATTTACTTTTATACAAGCATTGAAAGCAAAGACGTTCGTTGGGTTTCATATCATTTTGACAAAGAAGCAGAACTAAAACAACCGGCAGACAAT
>JBBQPP010000862.1:0-1612 GCA_038217255.1 Bacteroidales bacterium
AACCGAATCTGGGTAACCAACAAAATCATGACCTACCACTCGTCGTAGAAAAACTTTCTTTGTCGAACAGTACAAATGAACAAGATCAACGCGATGTTTCGAGACAGGAAGAAATAACTCAACCGGAAAAGGAGAGAAGTACAACAAATCCTTATGCCGGAAATAATCCTGATTTACATCCGGATTACAACCGAAATTCAGGTTCAAATTAGGAAGAAAATTAAACTGACAATTCAAATCGTTTCTAGGTAACAATATAAATTAAGGTGGGTTACCAATACCAGCATTATTCACCTTAATTTTTTGTTGTGCTCAACAAATCTAAACATTTGACTTGCAAATGATTTAAACGGATAGAACGCAGTTTCGTTTAAGCAAACCGGGCAAAACACTTCACTGTCTCTAAAATTTTTATAACGCTGTCCGTTTGCCGGATGGGAAAAATTTCAATAGCAAAATCGAAATTTAAAATGACAACAAAATGACAAAGCCTGGTAATAAAAATGGCAATCTTTTTGAACGCTTTTCATTGGCCGTTTCAAAAGCAACCGGAAGCACCTATGCTTTCCTGATTGCATTCAGTCTTGTAGTAGTCTGGGCTATCACAGGCCCTACATTTGATTTTTCCGAAACCTGGCAGTTAGTAATAAATACCGGCACTACAATTATTACTTTCCTTATGGTCTTTTTAATTCAAAAACAGCAAAACAAGGATTCGCTTTCAATACAATTAAAACTGGATGAACTCGTTGCCGCACATGATCAGGCAAGTAATCGACTCATAGATGTTGAGGATATGACAGAGGATGAATTAAAAATAATACAAAAATATTATACCAAACTTAGCGATATCACAAAGAAAGAAAAAAGCCTGCTACAATCTCATTCCATAGATGAGGCAAATAAACAGCACAACTTAAAAAAGAAAATGGAACACGAACTAAAAGAAAAGCCATTACAACCTAAATCAAAAAATAATGTAAAAAGAAAACCGAAAACGAAAAAGCAAACCACCTGAAGTTCAACACCCAGGCACAATATAACAAGATTGATCAAACTCAAATGCTCTATAGGAAGGTAATTACGTTTAACAGCCGGGTCAAACGGTTTCTGATTTGTTTTAAGGGTTTTACGGTCTTAGAATCTGTTAAAGAAACTCTATTTACCGCTTACAAATAAAAATTACTTATCTGAATTAAAAGTAATTATATAATTTATCCAGACTATATAGCCTGGAATTTTAGTCATGGCACACACCCTTAGCATTAAATACTATAACATTTACTCCAATTTATGTAACACGCTTCGTATTGAGCCAAAGTAATTTTGCTTCTTCGCTAGGCGCATGTGAATTTCTCATAATTGTTTAACTGTTTTTTTGTAATCCTTAAATGAAATGATAAAATCTGATTCTCTTCCTTTTTACATGAAACTTTCGCAAATATTGATAGGTATAGTTGCTTTTACCTTGATATTGTACATAGGACAGGAAATAATTGTTCCATTCGTTTTCTCTCTAATAATTGCTATACTCTTAAATCCATTTGTTGGATTTTTACAGCGGAAAGGATTTAATCATGCGATAGCCATTTTGACTGCTGTATTGCTTGCA
>JBBQPP010000863.1:0-1611 GCA_038217255.1 Bacteroidales bacterium
CCCATTGTTTTTAAAGTATCTGTCAGTGCTTTGGGATTTGCATACGTTTCAGGGTTCCAGGTAAAAACGCGGTAACCGCGCATGTAATCAATATCGCAATACATCATGTCGCATGGAATGCTGTCCTCTCTCATCCTTCGCGCAACTGTAAGCAATTGTTGCTGGCTCATGTAACTGTAACGCGATTGCTGGTAACCAAGGCTCCAGATGGGTGGCATGTTCATCCTGCCTGTAAGCCAGGTGTAATCTTTCAGCATACTGGTAACAGTTGATGAAGAAAAAAAGTAATAATTCATGGCACCGCCATCAGCGCCAAAATAGTACATCGTGCTATCGGTTGAACCGCCAAAATTGAAAAAAGATTTATAAGTATTGTCGTAAAAAATACCGAACAAACTATTGGAATGGATCCCGATAAAAAACGGCATAGTGGAATACAATGGATCCTGGTTGAGCCCATATCCATAGGCATCTGTATTCCAGTTTACATAAGATTGTTCACGGCGGTTTAAGGGGCCGGTTTTTTCACCAAGACCAATAAATTTTTCATCATCCGTTAATTTGCGATAACTGGTAATTTCTTTTCCCTGCCATGAAATGCCCAATTGTGGCGCATCGCCATCCACCCATTCTCCTTTTGCATTATAAAAATCCAGTCGCAACGGATTTTTGTGAATAATTATTTTTAAAGAATCAGTAGTTAAAGTGACACCAGTTTTATTATCGTCAATTTTATTAAAAGTAGTTGTTGCTTCGCGAATCACTGCATACGAAGGGCTTTCAGGCAAATCCGACGGGGCCATTCTTACTCTCACAATTGTTGGCGAATAAACTTCCAGTTGTACTTCTTCATTTCCTGCAGTTTTTATTTGCACTCCATGATTTGTTTTTTTTATTGACTTAAATGCGCCAAGTTGATGGCTTAACAAATTATCCTGCGCGAAAACGCCAAAAGGAATTAATAAAAAAATTGAAAGGGCTGATAAAATAAATTTCATCTTTTGAATATTTTAGAGAAGTGATTTTCAACAAATGTAGTTGAGAATTTATTTAAATTGTTTTAAAACGCCCCGGTGAGATGAATAACAGCAACCCGGATTTAAAAAATAATACATCAAAGCGGTTTTCTCTGAAAGGATTCCGGCTGAGAAAGTTTATGGAAATATTTTCATTCCCCGGTAGTTAAATAATTTTCTCAATGAACCGGTTTCCCATAACTTTTCTCACCTGCGTCTATCGCCACCGTTAGTAAGTTTTCTTTGGGTGGAATGGGGCAATTGTATCCTGCAGTATAAGCGCAGTAGGGGTTATAGGCTTTATTAAAATCAATCGAAAGTTTATTGTTTTTTATATCCTGAAACGTAAAATCCATATAACGTCCACCACCATAACTTGTAAATCCTGAAGTGACATCACCGAAAGGAACAAACAAATAATACTTGTATTTTTCCTGCTGCATTAATGCTTCCGATTGATAAATATACAAATGCAAAGTTTTTCCGTGCAGCTTAAAAGTCAGCAGTCCATATTTAAAATACCTAATGACTATCCGTAATTTGGTTTAGTCTCGTACCATGCGCCAGACAGAGTCGCTACTAATAATCTGTCGAA
>JBBQPP010000864.1:0-1609 GCA_038217255.1 Bacteroidales bacterium
AAAATTTGGAAGAAGCCGGGGACGGTTAGCCACCCAATTATAATTGGTATTATTATCCAGGCAAACAGCGCTTGTGCAATCCAGTACGTTCCCCACGACCATTTTTGTGTTTTAGTATTGGGTAAATAACAACTTGATGCCGCAATTCCACCTATAGCGTGCATCCCTGTTCCTATTATTGGATTTGGTGTAATCATTTTTTAGTATTTAGTAATTAATTTCGAGTATTTAGTAAAAGCCCTCCCCAAATCCCTCTAAAGTAGGATAGCAAGATGAAAAAACGTACACTGTGTTTATACTGGAAGTTTTGACTAAATAACCCAGCATCAAAAGTGCAAAGCGATATCAATTTGTAAATAGTCATTCGTCTGTATTTATTAAAAAGAATCCGTTTTTCAGATATTTGATTTAGACCCTCATTTTTTTCTTCCCACGGCAATGGGAGCCTGCCTGTCACGCATGTGTATCCATAGAACAGAAGGGGTATTCCTTGATATCAACCTCATAAAAATTGTCATTTTCTTTCTATATAACTGCGAACAATATTGTAATCATTATCTAATCTAAGTGAAATATCTCTTCCATATTTGTCCAGAATTCATCCGTACCGGCAGTTTCAATTTGTTGCATTAATGGTTTTACTACATTCCACCACTTTTGCGTTTCTTCGTGCGCTGCCATTTTTTTTATATCGTCATCAAAATCGTTGCCCGAATATTCGAAGTAAGCAAACAACACATTATCCCTAATAAAGATGGAATAATTGGAAATATTACATTCTTTTATTTTTGATAAAACTTCTGACCATACAGCCTTATGCTGCGAAATATATTCTTCTGCTCCTTCAGGTTTTAGCTTTATTATTTGTCCAAATCGTTTCACCTATTTTTTATTGATGGTTTCAAAAAGAGCGGCAATATTGGCAGGTGGAATATCCGGCAATACAGCCTCATGGCTTGGTGAAATAATTAATCCTGTCGGGAAAATTTCTTTTACCTGTTCTACCCGGTTTACAATTTCATCCGTTTTTCCTTTAACCAAAAGATATTGCGCATCTATTCCTCCACAAAAAGCAGTTTTTCCAGCAAAATGTTTACTCACATTTTCAACACTCATATCTGCTGCTAATGCTTGTATTGGATGGATAATATCCGCACCAATATCAGTTAAATCCTGAATTATTGGAAAAATAGATCCGCATGAATGATGCATTACTTTCAATCCATAACTTTTTGCCTGATCGATAAGTTGTTTTGTCCCGGGCAGAACATAATCCCTTATTAATTCCGGATCAAGCATTAATCCGGTTTGACTACCGAAATCATTTCCAATCAAAACAACATCCAGATTTCCTTTTGTTGCTTCGTAAAATATTTCATTTGCGTTCAGATAAAATTGGGTAATTCGATCGATTACAGCTTGAAACATATCCGGATTCATTAGCATTGTCATTAGAGCATGCTCCATTCCAAATGCCGAACAGGCATCCTGAAAATGGGCACTCCACATTATTCCCATACGAGCATAATCCTTGTTAGCGGCTTGAGCTCTCCTTTTGTATTCTTCAACCTCGAGTTATTTCATTGGATCAGGCCAAGGAAATTTGTCC
>JBBQPP010000865.1:0-1606 GCA_038217255.1 Bacteroidales bacterium
AAGTCCACATTTAAAAATGCTTTTCGCCTTTCGCCCATGTTTCTTGATTTCAATCTTCTTGATGTTTTCATGTATGAATATCCCCGTTTTGTAACACCACACAAATGCTATCATAACAATAAGGGCAAGTTTTTCGATCCGTCCAATTTCTTCCAGATGGGTTTTTTCGATATCGAACCCACTGGATTTCATAGCTTTAAAACATGTTTCTATTTGCCATCTTTCTTTGTAATTGATTTGTGCTTGCTCTGGTTTGTTGAAAGAAACAATGATCAGGAAATCTATGCCTTTTTCTTTGCAATTTACTTTGCAGCCCGAAACGTAGCACAATTGCGTCCCCATCCTGACGATCCGCTTGTAATGTAAAAACTCGCCGTGTTTCAATGAATTGAACAACCATGAAACCTTTATTTCTTTGTTTTTATGCGGCAGGAAAATCTTGAAATTGTTCCGGATGCGTATGTAATAACGTATTTTGTTGTCATTGAGGAACTTGATCCACTCGTCCCCCACAAATTCCCTGTCCGCCATTAAACAGTCGATGCAATTGGTGCCAAAAAGCCGGATAAAACGCTCGACCAAATCAATCCTTTCCTTGGAATTTGAGTTGCCCCGTTTATTCAACATCTTGAACAGCAAAGGGAAAGCTACCCCTTTGTACGTTACGCCCAGCATGAAAATATTGATGTCGGTTTGGCCAAATTTCCAATTCGTCCTGTCGATGCTTAGCTTCAAATTCTCTTTGTCAGGCAAAAGGCCGAAAATGAGTTTTGCAATCAAGTCGGAGTCCAAAACATACTTGGCTATAAAGCGTTGGATACGCCGCAAACTCGAGGCAGCCTGGGCCTCGCTGTCAAAAGCGTTGGCAAGCTTCTCAAAACCCACGGTTTGGACTTTACACAGTGCAAAAACAAACATTGCAATAAGTTTTAATCTCGATAAATTAATCTTTCCCTGAAAATGGGTATCCAGAATTGATATGAATTCCCTACTTTTACTTTCGACGTTGATTTTCTCCATTAGAAAAATGAGTGGTTTTATTCTTCTAATTTACTGAAAATCAAAGTCTTATCCAAATTTTTATTGACTTAATTTGCTGATAATCAAAAAATTATATTTTTGTCATGTACTAAGCTTTTTTGAACATTATATATCTTTTAAAATATTTTAATCAGGGATTATAAATCTGTGTTAGCAATTAAAGCTGTTTGGCAGAATATATATGTCTCCCGTGCTAACATAGAACGAATCCAAATAGTAAAAAGTTTAGCTAATTTAAGAAAGGGGTATTCGAATTGCGGGAAGGGAGAAAAAATTGTGAAAGAGTCAATTATTAAATAGGATGATTACCAAATATTCAAATAGTTCTAAATCATTTGATTGAAGTTTACATCCTTTTCAGACGGTAATTATATTAAGTGTTTTTAAAGTATTCCTCTCAATCTGGATAATATTGGTCTTAACGATAAATACCGAAAATAATTTTATTCGTCCGTTATTTCGAATTATTTTCACCAAAACAAAACTCTTTCCAAAATGAACTTGAAATATTTTTCGATAATAATTCTTTCTTTTTGCACCCTCTTCGGGAAATCGCAAGTTACTG
>JBBQPP010000866.1:0-1605 GCA_038217255.1 Bacteroidales bacterium
TTTTATTTACCATGATAAATTTTCGGAAACTAAAACGGAATACCTCAAAAAACTTGGTGATAAGGACGCGGCAGGCAACTTAACAAAAGAGGGGTTGTTCAAATCAAATAAAAAAGAAAGTGGCCATTTTCATTCAAACTGGTTGTCGATGATGCTTCCCCGCCTATTTATTGCCCGTAACTTACTTCGGGAAGACGGGGTACTTTTCGTTTCAATTGATGATAATGAGGCTTATACACTAAAAATGTTGCTTGATGAAATTTTTGGCGAGGAAAATTTTCTTGGCAATATTATCTGGAACTCAACCAAATCAGTCACCAACACTGCGCTTCTTTCGGTTAGCCACACCCACAACCTTGTATATTTTAAAAATTTAGAATATCACAAAAAAAACAGGTTTGAATTCAGGTTGCCCGACACGCCTGTTGGTTTCGAAAATCCTGACAATGACCCCCGCGGACCCTGGAAAGCAGACCCTTTTCAGGTGGAAGGCGAAAGGCCAAACCAGTTGTATAAAATCACCAACCCTAAAACAGGTAAGGAATACTTCCCAAATCCAGGTTGCAGTTGGAAAAATGATTACAACAAATTTCAGGAACTGAAGGCAGATAACAGGATAGTATTTGGCACAACAGGTGAATCAGGACCGCAGCGAAAAAGATTCTGGTCGGAAGCACAGGAAAGAGGGAGAGTTGCCAAATCATTGTGGATTGATGTTGATACAACTTCAAACGCTACCTCCTATTTGGAATCGCTGGTCGGCAAAAAAGTCTTTACAAATCCAAAACCTGTTGATTTGATTCAGCGGTTTATTCAACTCGGGACAAACAATGACGGCGATATTGTGCTTGATTTTTTTGGTGGGTCGGGAACCACGGCAGAGGCTGTTCTGCTGCAAAATCTTGTCGATAATAAAAAGCGTTCATTCATTTTTGTTACCCTCCCCGAAATTATTGACGAATCTACACAGGCAGGAAAAAATGCGAAATTACTTGCATGTGAAACAATTTCAGAAGTTGCCCGGTTAAGAATTTTAAAAGCCATTGAAAAAATTAAAAAAGAAAACCTTTCAGCTAAAACAGTGAAGAAAACAATTGAAGAATCAAAACAAGATTTAGGCTTCAAATTTTTTTCATGCAGTCCGTCAAACTTCAAAATTTGGAGAGGTGATGGAATTGAAAATAAAAATGATTTGTTGAAGCAACTTTCATATTTTGATAAGGCTGAAAATGATGGGGCAAAAGACCTGGATTTGGTTTATGAAATCATAATAAAAAATGGTTTTGACCTGAATTCAAAAATTGATAAAATTGAAATAGGCGAAACGTTTGTTTACAGTGTAAATTCTTTTTCGCTTTTGATTGCGACAAACGGAATGAATTTTGAAATCGCAAAGCAACTTCGGGAAAACCAGCCAAAAACTGTAATTTGCCTCGATTCTAAATTTAAAAATCAGGACAGCATCAAAACCAATATCCGACTCCTTTTTGAAGACTCCTGCATAACTTTTAAAACCATTTAATTATGTCGCAGGAATCAAAATCAATAAAAAAAACTGATGATAGTGCTATGTCGCTGTTGTTTGATATTCTTGGCGATGAAGCT
>JBBQPP010000867.1:0-1604 GCA_038217255.1 Bacteroidales bacterium
TCAACTGCTGAAGCTTTTCGTGACTATCTGGATGAAATTGGTGTTGCTCAAAGGCCGGCCAAATCCGATGAATTAATTGACAATATGAGTATGCGGCCATACGTGCCATTGCCCATTGATGGACGTTATGGAACAAATGAAGAACAAAACGCATTTGATTCAAATGGAAAAAAGAACCCTAAAAGGCAAAAAGTTTCGCAAGCCCAAAACTTTGGGATTTTTCATGGCCCGGCCAACGGTTCACTTTCGGCTTATGAGGGAAACGAAGCATTGGCAGCTTTAAAACGAATGAAAATCGACGAACCTTTCTCGTTGACCTGCTCGTTTGGGCCGCCCCATCCTCCTTATGTAGTTCCGAAACATTATGCTGATATGTATGAAGCAAGTCAATTGTCGGTGCCAAAAAGCATTAACGATGATTTGCAAAACGCTCCTTACCAGAGGAATAAAACGCCTTTTGATTTGCGATTCCAGAATCCGGAGATGGTGCAGCAAATGAAACAAGTTTATTATGCCATGGTTACCCAGGTTGATGAGTGGGTTGGCAAGTTACTGGATGAACTTGATAAAAAAGGATTGACGGAAAATACACTGGTTGTCTTCGTTAGTGATCACGGCGAAATGATGGGGGATCATGGTCTGAGCAGCAAAATGAAAATGTACGAAGGATCGGCACATATTCCTTTGATTATGCGCTTGCCCGGAATAATACCTGCCGGAACAAAGGTAAATACACCGGTTTCGCATCTCGATCTTTTCGCTTCAATTCTCGATTTTACCGGAATGAAAATTCCCGAAAATGATGGAAGAAGCTTACGCTCATTGATTAATGGTAAAAATGATCCTGTTGATTTTGCGGTTTCCACCTGGGGAGCAATAAACAATGGAGGACCTTTTATGATTCGAGAAGGAGACTGGAAACTAATTGTTTATTTGCAAATGAATGAGCAAAAACAACGAAATATTAGTGCATTGTACAATCTGAAAATTGATCCGCTGGAAATAAAAAACTTGATTGGATCGAATCCGGACAAAGTGAAGTACGAAAAAATTGCTGCAGAGATGAAACAAACATTGAAAGATTGGATGGTAAAAACAAAAACGCCATACATCAGCGAACTTGAAAACACCAATCTTTAAAATCAAAATATAGACTTTAGCGATATGAACCTGAAAATCCGAATATTATTTGCAATTTCACTATTGTCAATTGCCAATCGAGTATTGTCAGTTGAAATTGTACCCTCTGGAACATCTGATGATGCCAGTTTAATTCAAACTACTTTGGATGGTCTACAAGATGGCGATACTCTTCGGTTAAACGGCAATTTTGTCTTTGGTAAAACCATTTACCTGCCTTCAAATTTTACATGGGTTCTGAGTGGGACATTAAAACTATCAGCAAATGCTAATCTCGATAAAGCCGGTTATGTCGATTCACAAGTTAGCGCCACACGGCTAACAGGAATTACAGAAAAAAAGGGTGGTGCTACAAACATTGATATGTCGGGTGGTATCTATTATGTTAATTCCGCTAATTACACAAAAAGCATGCGCTTTATTAATTTTGCAAGTGTAACCCATTCCAAATTTCACGACATGTT
>JBBQPP010000868.1:0-1601 GCA_038217255.1 Bacteroidales bacterium
AAACAGCGTGGGAAAATCGGGATACCGCCCCAAAGAGCGCTGCCTGTAATAGGAAGTTATGATGCCACAAACAAAATTTTAACTGTGTTAAAATGTGAAATACCCGAAGGTGTAAACGATTATGTAAATTCAGCCTGGGAAATGCAGGAATTTCCGTACAAAGGCGATGCAATAAACTCTTACAACGATGGACCTTTGGATGACGGATCGCAAATGGGGCCGTTTTATGAGTTGGAAACTTCATCGCCGGCATTGGCTTTAAACCCAAATGAAACAACGGTTTATAAACAAACAACAATCCATTTTGAAGGGACCGAAGAGGAGTTGAATGCCATTTGTCAGCAGGTTTTTGGGATTTCTTTGGAAGAAGTGAAAGCCATTTTTTGAATTAGAAAATTGTCAAATTTCCAATTCAATATCGATGAAACTACGGGGCAAACAAAACTTCAACAGTTGGTTCATTCAATTACTGAGGCAATTAGCAATGGGCAGTTGAAAGTTGGTGATTTACTGCCTTCTGTAAATCAATTGAGTTCGGTAAGCGGTTTTTCACGTGACACAGTTTTTAAAGCTTACAATATTCTAAAACAGCGAAATATCATCGAATCGGCTCCGCAAAAAGGATATTATGTGGCCAGCGAATCATTTAAAGTTTTTATGCTGCTCGATGATTTTAGCGCTTTTAAAGAGCAATTGTACCAGTCGTTTCGGCAGAATCTACCCGATTCGTATTCTGTGGATTTGCTTTTTCATCATTACAATCCCGAAGTTTTTCGTCAATTAATCGAAAACAGTTTGGGGCGTTATAGCATGTACGTTGTGATGAATATCAACCACAATAATATCGACCCAATTCTTGAAAAGATTGATCCAAACAAACTTTTAATATTGGGCATGGGAAAGCCCAACAATGAAAAGTTTAATTTTTTATTGCAGGATTTTGGAAAATCGGTGGAACTTTGTCTTGCCGAAAGTCTTGATCAACTTAAAAAATACAACGAACTGGTTTTGGTTTACGAAGAAAAAAGTACACCACACCCACCTGAAACTGTATCGGCAGTGCGGAGTTTCTGCAAACGGAATAAAATTCAGTTCAGAAACGAAAAGCAACTAATAGAATCTGAAATAAAAATGGGCCAGGTATATTTTGTTATCCGTGATTCTGATTTGGTGCAGATAATAAAAACCTGTCGTACAAAACAATTGACATTGGGTAAAGATGTCGGGGTTATTTCGTACAACGATACCCCTATGAAACAGATAGTTGGCGGCGGCATTTCAGTGATATCAACCGACTTTGAAGTAATGGGCGAATTGACCGCAGAATTTGTAAAGAACAAACAAAAAGTAGCTCAAATTCTACATACAAATTTTATAGCGAGGGAATCGTTGTGAAGAGTGTGTCGCGATAGAAAATCGCGCGTTTCAAATAATGAATTTCTTGACCATTTTTGTTACATTCGCAATTGTAAATTTTAAAACTTAAACCAATGAAACGATTCAACCCAATTGTCGCGATTGTCATAATCACTTCATTATCAATTCAAGCACAACAAATGTTTAAAAAGTATTCCAGTCAGGATATTGGAAATCCCAAGTTA
>JBBQPP010000869.1:0-1596 GCA_038217255.1 Bacteroidales bacterium
TCCATTTGGAAAGTAGGTTCATTGGCGATTTCATAGTACACCAATTCGTTGTCCTTGTAGCGCGGGGCAACTGATTCCCAAAACTCTTTTTCAAATTCGAAAGTAAATTGTTTGTCGAAATCCTGTTGCGAACCAACGCCATGAAAATTAATTATGATATTCATCCCCAGAGCAGTTGCATTTTCAACACATTTGTCGAGATAGGGGAGGACCTCTGAAACCCTCCAGTAGGTTTTTTCGTGGTCTTTGTACCACGGGTCAACCCAACAAACACGGATTGTGTTGTATCCGCTGTTTTTAATGGTTTCCCAATTTTTTATATCGGATGCAAATGCAACCGAAGCTCCAAGGTTTTTGCCCAAAACCATTGGTGTACCGCGCATGATATTTCCGTTTTTATCTTTCAAACTGCCTGTCAGCCTTTCTGCGGTGGTGTAGATTTTAAATTCCGCCAAATCATAACCTGCTGAACCGTAACGTGCAATACCGTTCATCCTCACATATCTTCCGCTGTCCTGCAAATTGGCGATAAAATCCATTCCACCGATGCCTTTGTTTTCGCTGAAAATGGTTTTCCAGTTTTGTGCATCGTCTGAAACCTGCATTTCATAAGCCTTTCCAAAGTTTGCATTCCAATGCAGTATTACAAGTTTCACCGGTACTTTTTCACCCAAATCCACCGAAATCCATTCGTTGTTGGTGTAGTTGCTGCTCCAACTTGTATTAAGTTTTTCATCAACTGCATTTATGGGTTTAAAACCTGTTCGGGTTGATGAGACTTTCACAATTTTATTTTTCGCCCAACTTTTCAATTCATTCGGCACAACATATACTGTTTTGTTGATAACCACAGAATCGGTTTCGTTTTTTGCGATTAAAGTATAAGTTGTTGTCGAATCAGGCGAAATTTCGATTGTATTTGACATGGCAACATTTTCCCCGTTTAACAAAACCTGTTTTGCCCCGATAGTTGTCCATTTTAATTCAACATATTCACCTTCATTTATTAATTCCGAATTGATGATAAAGGTTGAATTTACAGATTCTATCCATGATGCTGGGTTAGTCCGGAACGGAATAGCCGGAAAATCTTCATCATTATACAAACTTGCTGAAGCGTTTTTTAAGTACGCGTACCTTACGTTTTTTGGGGAAGCAACCAGATTGCTACTCACCAAAACTTCGTTTCCAGAAATCTCTGCCTGAGCCGGATAAAAATAATTGTTACTCCCGGCAATTTCAAAATTCTTCAAAACATTATTAACAGTCTTGAGGCCACTGCCTGTATGCGAAAAGAAGAGCCTAATTTTATTCCCTTCAATTCGAAGTGAATCGTAGCGCGGACCGGCATAAACAATTGAACTGTTTCCATAAACATTGGCCAGCGCCTTTTGTGCGAGCCGGTTTCCAATGGGTTCTTTTTTTGCGGGATGAATATTTTCTGCATCTCCCAGATCAAGGGTTTCCGCCATTTCTGTATGGTGAAGGTTGAGCGTATATGCCTGTGCTTCCCAAAATTCAAATAGTGATTGTTCTCCGTAAGCTGCATAAGGAGCCAGTTGTACAAAATAAAATGGAAGATTCGCTTTTTGAAAA
>JBBQPP010000870.1:0-1593 GCA_038217255.1 Bacteroidales bacterium
GAATGAGGTGCCCTGCACTTCCACTTCGCCGTAAATGGTTGAAACGATGAACGGTTTCGCGCTCTTTTCTACCTCAAAAAAAGCTTCGCCTGTTAAGGTAACCGGCCTTGTTTCATCAAATTGCGACGGAAATGAAAGTTCTGACCCGGAATTTAACCAAACTATGGACCCATCGGGTAACTGAAAATTTGTTTTTGCACCGTGGGGTGTATGCACGTTTTGCATTTGTGCGAAAGATATGGTTTCCTGATTGGATGTTTTGATTACAAGCGTTGTCATCAGTGCACCAATTATAAATGCGGCGGCAACGGATACAGCCCATAAAATCAAAGTTCTTGATTTAGTTGGTTTAGGTTCTATCCGTTGCATCAATTTTTGCCATTTGCGTTCTAATTTTTCGTCGTGTTTTTCTGCAATGGTTTTTACAATGTATTCTTGTTCCTGCAAAAAAAGATTTTTGTTTTCTTCGCTGGCTTTTATCCAGCGAAGTAGACTCAACTCTTTTTCTTCAGTTAGTTTTCCTTCGAGAAAATAAGTAGTATAATTATGTAGTTCTTTTTTGTCCATTTATGTTGATAATCATCATGTATAATTATAATACAACCAAGAGTTATTTTTACCAACCCTGATTGCATGATATTTTTTTGGGGGATAGATATGGGGTCCTGGATTCTTGGTTATAGATAAAAAATAACTAAATCAAAATTATTCATTTTGCAGCCGATAAAAGGAAGATCATTAGAACTTGTCCCCCTTTAATTGCAAATCACGAATTTGAAAACCAAATATCAATATTAAAGGGGGAAATGAAGGGGGATTCAGAAATCGAGTTTTGTTAATTGTTAAAATTAATTCAAACAAAATAATTTTCAGCGGTAATGCAAAAAGCTAAAATCTTAGCACCAAATCCCCCTTTGATTCCCTCCCGAAAAAATCGGGACAGGCTCTTTGAAATAATAAATGCATTTCGATACATCTTTTTTGGTCAAAGGGGGACAAGTCCTGCACGGTATCTGAATTACAACACAAAATACTATATTACTATATCAGAGTTATTTGATTTGAATACCGGGGTGGACTTAGTGCCTGATACTTGGTGCTTTGTACAGTAACTTATAAAGAAGAATTCAGGATCAAGATATAAAGCAACAAAAGCATTTCCGATGTCATTTTTTGCCGCACAATTTCCATCCCTTTGGCAAGGTGTTTATCTACCATCGTAGTAGAAATTCCCATGATTTCGGCAATTTCACGGATTTTTTTCCCTTCTTTCCATTTCAAATAAAAGGCAGATTGGCAACGTTCGGGCATTTCTTCAATTATTTTTTCAAGTTCTTCGTAAAGCAATTTTTCCATGGGCAAAAAATCATCCATCTCAAAACTGATTTTGTACAATTCTTCAGAATTTATCTGGGTTTTGTCGATGTATTTCTTTTCAACCATCTGTTTTTTCAGCACATTCAAACAGCGGTTACGCACCAAAGTAAAAAGCCAGGAATCAAAATTTGAATCGGTTTTTATTGTCTGCCGGCAAAGGCATCGGCCATAGCCGAAATCACCACATTTGGATCGGCATTCAAGGCTTGTTCAGCA
>JBBQPP010000871.1:0-1590 GCA_038217255.1 Bacteroidales bacterium
AGCCAATAGCCCAATGGTTCTATTTTTTTGGAAAGACTATGGATGCTTATTTTAGATTCATCAAAAGAGACTTTGGCAGTTTCGGTGCCATAGTTTACTTCGGCTGATTCTACCCCTTCGGTTTTTTTGAAAGTTTTTTCAATAATCCCAGCACAGGAGGCGCAGTGCATTCCTTTTATTCGATAAGTTTTGGTAGACATATTTTAAAAAATTACTTTCTTTTAAGTTTGTAAACTTTAAGAATTTCTTTTTTAGCTTTGTCGGTTTGGCCGGATTTTATTTGGTTAATTATACAGCCACTAAGATGATTTTCCATTAGTAGATCTTCAACCCCAGAAAGACCTTGTTTGACGGCCGAGGTTTGGGTGATGATGTCTATACAATAAACATCATTTTCAATCATTTTTTGGAGGCCACGAATTTGGCCTCCAATAAGTTTGAGGCGACGAGTAATTTTTGATTTATTTTCATCGGGCATGTATTTTGTATGTTCCATATTTTATAAATAAAAAATTAACTCTAAAATAACAATATACCCCCTAGGGGTATATGTCAAGTGGGGATAATTTTGAATTTTTAATTAGAGAACTTTTATGCCCTCACTCTGTACATATTCAATATTTTTGATATAATCACCTCAAAATCAACTTAGTCTAATTATATGAGCAATTACGAAATCCTTTTGTATTATAAATACACCAAAATCTCTGATCCGGAGTTGTTTTGTCGTGAGCAAAGAGTGCTTTGCGAAAGATTAGGTTTAAAGGGGAGAATTTTGGTTTCAACCGAAGGTATAAATGGCACAGTGGAAGGGTTACCAGAAAAGACTCGAAAATATATTGACGAAATGCTTAAAGACGAGCGTTTTGCCACTATGAATTTTAAACGAAGCGTTGGTACCGGCAGTGCCTTTCCTAAGTTGTCTATAAAAAACCGAACAGAATTGGTTAGTGCTCATTTGGGAGAAAAAGACATTGATCCAAATGTGGTGACTGGTAAATATTTATCAGCTGAAGATTTGCACAGTTGGATTCATAGTGACAAAGAATTTTATATTGTTGACATGCGCAATGATTATGAACATTCGGTTGGATTTTTTTCCGCCAGAGGCGGATCCGCCTTGGGTGGAAAAAATTCCATCCTTCTGCCAATGAAACATTTTCGGGAATTGCCAAAAATGTTGCCAGCCCTGGCGCATCTCAAAGACAAAACGGTGGTGACGGTTTGTACGGGTGGTGTGCGTTGTGAAAAAGCGTCTGGATTTCTCGTTAAGCACGGGTTCAAAGATGTTTATCAACTCCACAACGGCATTGTCAGTTATATGGAGAAGTATCCCAATGAAGATTTTTTGGGTAAGCTCTATGTATTTGATGGTCGAGTGACAATGGGTTTTAATAATCCCGATAAGCCAGCTGAGGTGGTGGGGAAGTGTAAAAAATGCGCAGTGGCGAGTGAAAATTTTGTGAATTGTGAACAACCAAGTTGTCATGATCATTTTATTTGTTGTAAAAATTGTTTGAGTAAAAATAAGCAAGCTTTTTGTAATTGGAAATGTGCTTTTGTTAAAAAAATGCGGGATACTTTTCCGGT
>JBBQPP010000872.1:0-1588 GCA_038217255.1 Bacteroidales bacterium
ATTCCGTTAGGCGCCATATTGCTAACCCTTGCCGCCCATGCCGTAGTAACCTGCCCTATTTTACCGGCTTGAATTTCTTTGGCCAGTTTCTGATATACTTCATTTCCCCTGCGGTTTAGACCCACAGCAACAACCTGGTCACTGGCTTTCCATACATTTACCATTGTTCTGCCCTCATGAATGGTTTGAGTTAATGGCTTTTCAACATATACATCTTTCCCGGCATTAACTGCCTCTGTCATTTGAATAGCGTGCCAATGATCGGGTGTTGCAATGCACACAGCATCAATATCTTTATCTTCCAGTAGTTTGCGGTAATCGTTGTAAATTTTGGGAGGTTTCGGGAATTTCTCACCCATTTTCGGGATTTGTCCGTTTCTGTCAGCCAGATAACGCGAATCTACTTTGCTTCTGTCGCGCAACAAATAAGGCTCATAAACATCACATAGGGCGGCAATTTCAACATCGTTGTTTTTCATAAATAATTCGAGCAACTGCGAACCTCTGTTCCCGATTCCGATAAAACCCATCCTGATTTTGTCGTTTGCTCCCACGATATTTTTAGTATTTATTGCTGAAGAAAAAGCGTTAATCCCAACCGAAATACCTGCTGTCGCTAGGCCTGTTTTTGTGATAAACTCACGGCGGTTTTGATTCAGTTTTTGTTCCATAATTTATGGTTTAAGTTATTCTGAAATTTTTGAATCGTTTAAAATAGTAAATAATATTTTCATTTGGTTCAGGTTTTAGAGTTGATTTTAATCCATTTGGATATAAATCGAGCAATCAACCAAACTAAAAGAATCTTAACTTGCATTTTTCAACAATCTTAACTTGGCTTAAATTACATCTTCAATGAAAAAGTTAATCATTTTATCAATTATATTGGCCTGATTTTGACGGAGGAAAGCGTTCTCTTTTTAAAAATTGAGAAAAAATAGCGTTTCGCTGTTAATATGGAAAAGAACGGTTCCTTTTTTCCCAATTTCAACCCACCGGTAGTAGAATCTTGGCTTCTATTTTTAAATTTGTACAATTTCAACATTCATTATGGCTACAATAGCAAAATTCGACCAGTTAAAATCCCAGCTTGAGGGCGACCTTTTTATTGATAATGTTCAACGGGTTTTATATTCTACCGATGCATCGCAGTACAAAGAAATGCCGCTGGCAGTTACCCGCCCAAAATCGAAAGAAGATATTAAAAAAATAATTGCTTTTGCGTGCGAAAACGGAACTTCAATTATTCCGCGTGGCGCTGGTACTTCGCTTGCGGGACAGGTAGTTGGTCCCGGCATTGTGGTTGACATTTCGAAATACATGAACAAAATCCTTGAATTCAATGAGGCTGAAAAATATGTTATTGTCGAACCCGGAGTGAATTTGGCCGAACTCAACCTTTTTCTTGCAAAACATGGTTTGCAGTTTGGCCCCGAAACTTCAACCGCCAACCGCTGCGTAATTGGCGGAATGTTGGGGAATAATTCCTGCGGCCTGCATTCATTGGTTTACGGCAGTGTGCGCGAACATATTTTGGAAGTGGAAGCCATTCTTTCCGATGGTTCGGAAACCACTTTCAAACCACTGA
>JBBQPP010000873.1:0-1587 GCA_038217255.1 Bacteroidales bacterium
GAGGCACGTCGTCTAATTTCGTGCTGGATTGGGAAAACCCGATGGACTGAAACGGAAGAACGCGGACATATTAAAAATGTGGTTTTTAGGAATATAACTGCAACTTCGGCACCAATCGATACTACGCTTACCGGATTTCAGGATGGCACAGACTGGAAGCCGTATATCATTCGCGACCACGCAAGCATGGAACTTGTTGGGTTTGATGAGAGTCACATTATAGATGGTGTATTGTTTGAAAACGTTGTGCTTGACGGAAAGAAAGTTGAAGCGAAGAATGTTACAATGAATGATTTTGTTAAAAATGTTCAGTTTTAAAAGGGACTTGTAATAAGGTTTTGTATGAAATTTAATATTGATAGAAAATTAATTAATGATGAAGTCAAATCTGTTTTTAACAACAATAACTGTTTTGCTTTTTTCATTTGCATGCACAGTTAAAGCTCAGGTCGATTTTGAAAGCCTTAATGCGTCATCAAAATGGAACCTCCAATTCTCGGATAAATGCACAAAAAACTGGCAAAAAAACTGGTTTAAAGATGGATTGATTTCGACAGTGGAACAGGATGAAAAGGGCATGAATTTAATCGCCGGACCCATAAACCGAAACGATGCCCACCATACGGTGCTTTGGACAAAACAATCTTTCAAAGGCGATATTAAAATTGAATACAACTTTACCCGCACCGACAGCCAGATTGTTAATGTAAATATCCTGTATATTCAGGCAACAGGAATTGGAACCGAAGGATTCGATAAAGACATCAGCAAATGGAATGCCTATCGTGAAGTGCCAACCATGAGCAAATATTACGACAACATGAACACTTACCATATTAGTTATGCAGCTTTTGAAATGGTAAACGATGATCCCGAAACCGATTACGTTAGGGTACGGAAATATCCGGCAACGGTAGAAATACCGTTCAAAAACACCGAAGTTCCACCTTCATTCGACAGAACAGGATTGTTTCAAACGGGTGAAACCTATAAAATAACAGTTATTAAAACCAGTTCAAAGTTATTTATGAATGTAGAAGGAGAAAACGCAGAAAAACTATTTTCATGGGATTTGCCGGGCGAAAACCCAATTACTGAAGGGCGAATCGGCTTGCGCCACATGTTTACCCGCTCGGCACGGTACAGTGATTTTAAAGTTTATGTGAAATAATACAAAATAACTGATTAAAAACTTTTAACATGAAACCTAAAACCATCTTCAAAAAAACAATTTTTCCGGGACTGATAATTTTAATTTTATTGGTTTCCGCATGTTCCAAAACTCAAAATACGATAAGTATTTTTGCTGAAGTTGATGTTCCTCAAATTCAGTTTGCCATGGAGGAACTGGAAAGTGTTTTTGCTGAAAAAGGAATTACTGTCGAATTAGTGGATTCAAAAAAGGCTGACATTACAATTAGCATTTCGGCGGTTGAAGGTTTAAAAACCGAAGGTTTTCAACTTTCTGGTAAAAAAGGAAAGTTCCAGGTAACAGGATATGATGCAGCCGGAGCAATGTATGGTACTTTGGAATTGGCAGAACAGGTTAAAATAAATGGTTTAGATGGTGTTGAAGAAACCATCAGG
>JBBQPP010000874.1:0-1587 GCA_038217255.1 Bacteroidales bacterium
TATGGTATGTCAACTTTCGAAGGACCGATGATGTCATTAAAATCAGTAAATCAAATTACTCATTTTACCGACTGGACAATCGGTCACGTTCACATTGCAGCTATGGGATGGAACGGCGGGCTTGTTTTCGGTATGCTTTATTGGATGATCCCAAAACTATTCCGGACAAAACTGTTTTCCGAAAAACTGGCAAACACCCATTTCTGGGTTTCTACTTTGGCAATTCTGCTATATGCTATCCCGCTATATTGGGCAGCAATTACACAATGGCTGATGTGGAGGGAATATACACCAGAAGGATTTTTGGCTTATCCAAACTTCCTCGAAACCCTAACCCAAATATTACCGATGTATTCTATCCGAATTGTTGGTGGAACTTTATTTGTGGTCGGATTTATAATTATGATGTACAACCTCTTTAAAACTATGGCTGCCGGCACATTCGAAAATAATGAAGCTGCCGAAGCACCAGCCCTGGTTTTGCAGGGAGCGCGCAATCCGGCACAGGAAACTCCACACCGGTGGTTGGAGAGAAAAGGTGTACGTTTTTCAATCCTTGCTTTTATTGTTTTGGCAATTGGCGGGGCTGTGGAAATAATCCCAATGATTTTCATCAAATCAAACATACCCACCATTGATTCGGTAAAACCATATACTCCACTTGAACTTGCAGGTCGTGATATCTATGTTTCAGAAGGATGTTACACCTGTCACTCGCAAGTGGTCAGACCATTTAGGTGGGAAACCGATCGTTATGGGGAATATTCAAAGATTGGCGAGTTTGTGTATGATCATCCTTTTCAGTGGGGATCGCGCAGGACCGGACCCGATTTGGCACGAGCCGGGGTTTTGGGCGGACCAATGTATAAAAATGCTGCCTGGCATTACAACCATTTTTTGGATCCACAAAAGATGAACGAACAATCAATAATGCCAAATTACGCATGGTTTGCCAAAAAAGAGATCGATACTAAAATCATTCCGGCAAAAATCAGGGCAATGCAAATACTTGGTGTACCGTATCCCGAAGATTATGATAAAATTGCGGTTGACGATCTGATGAAACAGGCACAAACAATTGTGGATGACCTGAAAGCATCGAACATTGAAATTGAACCTACAAAACAAATGGTGGCGATGATTGCGTACATGCACAAATTAGGTAAAGATATTATGCCCCCTCCTTCGGCACCAGCCGAAATTGTTCCTGTTTCTTCAAATCCTGCCGATTCAGCGGGTTTAGCCGCTCAGCAAAATATAAAAGAAGTTGTGCTGCTTACAAGCGAGGCAGATTTGGCTGCGGCAAAAGCAATTTTTTCAACAGTTTGTGCTGTTTGTCATGGACCGGAAGGTAAAGGTATTCCTCCAGCTTTCCCCGACTTGACGGATGATGAATGGATTCACGGAAATTCACCAGCACAGGTTTTTCACCAAATTTCAGAAGGTAATATTGCAAAGGGTATGATCCCTTACAAAAACCAGTATTCTGAAAAACAAATTACTCAATTAACAAGTTACGTTTTGCAGGTTATAAACAAAAAATAAAATGAAGATTGTAAGCAACTTATTGGAAAATATTGAAGGTAT
>JBBQPP010000875.1:0-1584 GCA_038217255.1 Bacteroidales bacterium
ATAAAACCGCAAGGTTTCTTTTTTCTTCATTGAAAAAAATGATAGTGAATAGATTTAATTGAACTGATGAATAAAAACAACAAAATGAATATTTAATATAAAGTTTCAAAAAAGTGATTTTTATTTTACATTCGCATAAAATCAATTATCAATCAATCTTAACGTTATGAAAAAATTCACCATTTTTATTTTTATTGCACTATGCGTTGGATTCTTATCATGTTCAACCAACACAAATTCCGATGAAAAACTTTCCATATCCTATGAACAATACAAATTGGGAAACGGACTTGACGTAATTCTGCACCAGGACAAATCGGATCCAATTGTTGCAGTAGCTATTCAATATCATGTGGGATCAAATCGCGAAGTATCAGGTAAAACCGGTTTTGCACACTTGTTTGAACACATGATGTTTCAACAGTCGGAAAATGTGGGTCAGGACCAATTTTTCAAAAAAATACAAGGTGCCGGAGGTACATTAAATGGTGGAACCAGCAATGATGGAACAACTTATTATGAAGTAGTTCCAAAAAATGCGTTAGAAATGGTTCTCTGGCTTGAATCAGATCGAATGGGATTTCTGGAGAATACAGTGACCAAATCTGCTTTTGCCAACCAGCAAAATGTGGTTCAGAACGAAAAACGCCAGTCGTATGACAACCGGCCGTACGGACACAATCAATGGGTGATTGCCAAAAATCTTTATCCAGCAGGATATCCTTACAGCTGGACTGTAATTGGCGAAATGGAAGACTTGCTCAATGCTTCAGTTGATAATGTAAAAGAGTTTCATTCGAAATATTATGTTCCCAATAATACCACACTTGTTTTGGCAGGTGATTTTGAAATTGACGATGTAAAACCTTTAATTGAAAAATATTTTGGTGAAATTCCGGGTGGCGAAAAAGTTATGGATATGGATCCAATGCCGGTAACTCTTCCTGAAACAAAAAAATTGTACCACGAAGATAATTTTGCGAAAACACCCCAACTTACAATGGTTTGGCCGGTAGCCGAAAATTATAGTTCAGATGCCTATGCTCTTGATTTCCTGGCTCAGGCATTAAGCGGTGATAAAAAATCTCCTTTATATAAGGTTATTGTGAAAGAGAAAAAACTAGCTCCACGTGCCAGTATTTACAACCGTTCGATGGAATTATCAGGTCAGTTTACCATATCAGTAAATGCTAATGCAGGCACAAGTTTGGACGAAGTTGAACAAGCAGTTTTTGAGGCGTTTCAAATGTTTGAAAAGAACGGGATTACCGAAAAAGATTTGGGAAAATATAAAGCAGGTTTAGAAACTCAGTTTTATAATGGGATTAGTTCTGTTCTGGGAAAATCATTCCAGTTGGCACGATATAATGAATATGCCGGTTCGCCGGGATTTATTGAACAGGATATTGCCAATATTCAGGCGGTTACCATTCCCGAAATCATGACTGTTTACGAAAAATACATCAAGGACAAACCTTATTTATCAACCAGTTTTGTTCCAAAAGGACAAGTTGATTTAATTGTAGCAAACGCTGTGGATGCAGGTATTGTTGAGGAAAACATCACCAATGCCACGCAAGTTGA
>JBBQPP010000876.1:0-1576 GCA_038217255.1 Bacteroidales bacterium
ATCAACAAGTGATTTAATCGAACATTTGGACGAATACAAATCGTATGGCGTCAATACCGTTAGTGTTTATATCATGGGTTCTCGTTATGGAAATTTTAAAGGCTATCTCGAAGACGGAAGCCTGAATCCGGTTTATTCGAAGCGTCTGGCAAAAATTATAAAAGCAGCTGACAAGCGCGGAATGATTGTTTTGGTAGGCTGCTTGTACTGGGGAGGTTCAACTGCAAAATGGGAATCGTGGACTCAGAAAGAGGTTAACACCGCAATGGCCAATACCATCAAATTCCTGAAAAAAAATAATTTCAGGAATGTTTTTATTGATGTTGATAACGAAGGAATGGCAAATCGGGATAAAGGTTTTGATACCGCGGAAATGGTAACGGCTGCAAAGGCAGTTGATTCCACTTTTTTTATAGCCACCAATTTTCACGGATTTCCTCCTTCAGAAGCTGACCTTGGAATCCATTTTAGTGAAAAAGATCCGGAAAAACCATATATCCAGTCGGAAGGAGTTCCGGAAAAAGCTGAATATTGGGGGAAATACAGCAAAGCGCCGCCATTGGAAAATTACATCAATATTGGAATCTATTCCGATAAAATGAAAGCCAGTCAAATTGAAGATACCAAAAATCATTTTGCAAATGGGTGGGGATATATGTGTGCATCTACCTGGTTGCAATGTGTCGCTCCATATGGCCCAAATGCAGATCCGGGTGGTGACGGATCAAAAGAAAATCCGGGTATTCGTTGGTGGTTAGAGGCTTTGAAAGCCATGCGGGGAGAATATGTGGCAGAATAAAACGGTATCGCTTGTCCTATTGGATATCGTTTTTTCTAGTAATTGACCATCTTAAAATAAAATATCCTACAATTCCGGAAATGACAGAACCTGAAATAATTCCAATCTTTGTTGAATCAATAAAAATTTCATTATTCATGAATGCTAAGTTCCCGATGAACAATGACATTGTAAAACCAACTCCGGATAATATAGCTATACCAAAAATATCTATAAGTCTTATGTGTTTAGGAAGTGTTGCTATTTTCAATTTAATGCTCAAATATGAAAAAAGAGAAACTCCAATGGCTTTTCCTACGAATAATGAAATTGCCAGATTTAAGGTTAATGAAAGGTCAATTACCATATTATTAGAAAAGCTAATTCCGGCATTAGATAATGCAAAGACAGGCATAATAAGAAAGGCCACCCAATAATGTAGATGATGTTCAAGTTGTTGTAACGGAGATTGTACTTTACTGGTCCAATCTTCCAGGTTGTCTATTTCTTCTATTTGTATTTTAGTAAGAATTGGCAAATCGTTTGTATTATTCCCTTTTGTTATCCTTTGGATAATTTCCATAAGCTTTTCTGCATACTTATGTTCATCAATTCTTTGTCTTATTGGTACAGCAAATGCGAGTAATATTCCTGCAATAGTTGGATGTATTCCTGATTTGAGAAAAAGAATCCAAATTATAAATCCAAAAATGAGTAATAAAAACTTGAGGTGTATTTTAAAGTAGGATAATACATATAAAATAGATAGAAGTATTCCTGCATACATTAATAATAACC
>JBBQPP010000877.1:0-1575 GCA_038217255.1 Bacteroidales bacterium
CCATTCAGGAATTTTGCGCCAAAACCAATCAGCCGGTTCCCGAAACAAAAGGCGAAATTGCACGATGCATTTACGACAGTTTGGTTTTGAAATACAAATTCACAATCAAACAGATCGAATCGGTTACAGGAAAAACATTAGAAAAATTACACATAATTGGAGGAGGCGCACACAATATAATAATGAACCAATTGATCGCTGACGCTACTGGAATCGCAGTTTTCGCCGGGCCGACCGAAGCAACTGCCATCGGCAATATTATGTTGCAGGCAAAAGCGCTGGGCAATGTAAAATCATTGACCAAAATTCGCGAAATTGTGCGGAATTCATTCGAAGTAATTGAATATAAACCTTCACCAAAATTGGATTGGGAGGGAGCTTACAAGATATTTGAAAAATTGTTAGGATAGAAAGTTCCGGCTTCCGGGTTCCGAGTTCCGAATTCAAAGAAGTTTTCATTGTTGTCTTGTTGTCAAGTTGTTGTTGTTAAATCAATTATAGACATCCATGATGACGCGACAACAAAGACAACTCTTCCGACTTTCCTCTACCCCAAACTATAAAATACTGCAAAAAAGTGAATGATACTGCCTGCCAACACAAACAAATGCCAAATCCCGTGGCCATATTTTAGGTTTCGTTTTACATAAAAAACTACCCCAACTGAATAAAATACACCACCGAGAAAAAGAAAAATTATGCTTGTTAGAGGCAAATTTTTTATCATTGGACCAACGGCAACAACAAACATCCAGCCCATAACAACATATATTGCAACCATCAATTTACGGAAACGGGTCAAATAAATCGACCGGATGACTACCCCAACTGCAGCGATTCCCCAAATAATTCCGAATAAAATCCAGCCAAAAGTGCCTCGCAGTGCAGTTAATAAAAAAGGCGTGTACGTTCCGGCGATCAGTAAAAAGATTGCCGCATGGTCGAATCGGGCAAACAGGTTTTTTATTTTTTCTTTGGTAAAACTGTGATAAAGCGTGGAGGCCAGGTATAATAAAACCATCGTGCTTCCATAAATCGAAAAACTAACAACATGCCATGTATTCCCTTTTCCAACGGCTAAAACAACAAGTATAATAAGTGCCGCAATACTCAATAAAACACCAATTCCATGGGTAATACTGTTGAATATCTCCTCTTTCACAGTCAGTTTTCTATATGCAACCTTCTCCTGATTTTCCTTTTTCATAGCAACTTTCGCATTAAAATTAGAACAGATTCTAATTTTGTTCGAAATTACTAAAAATTAGCATCATTTGAAAACAGTGTTAAAGCCGTTAAAATAAGAAAATCCTGTAAAACCCAAATTGACTGGATTTTACAGGATTTAAAGATTTATTATTTAGACGTAAATTCGGAAATTACAATATAGGCCATTTACCAATTCATGCTTTCCTACATCGCCCCAATCAATTCAATAAACGTTCCATCCGGATCTTGCACGAGAATAAACAATCTTCCTTCGCCCAAATCCGAAGGTTTGCCGCTGAGAATTTTAATGTTGTTTTTTTCAATGCGTTTCATGATTGGCTCCAAATGGTTCACTAAAATTGTAAT
>JBBQPP010000878.1:0-1575 GCA_038217255.1 Bacteroidales bacterium
ACAGAATGTGTGAAAATGAACCTGAAATGTCGTGTCTCGCTGTGATTAATAAAAATCCGCATGCCCATAAATCACAATCACAATAAAATAATGGAATGATATTTTCACTTAATACTTCAGTGAAAGTCTTGTATAATCTGGTAGAAGACAAAATAAGATTTTTTCAGAACATTCTGTATTTAAAAAGTCTTTTGCCGAAATGGGGGATTAATTAATTATTTGAAACAAAAAAAATAGAAAAGTTATGTATAAGATAGTATTGTTAAGACACGGAGAAAGTATATGGAATAAGGAAAAACTGTTTACCGGCTGGACGGATATAGGGTTGTCGGAAAATGGGATTAATGAAGCAAAAAACGCCGGAAAGATTCTGGCAGCAAACGATTTTAAGTTTGATTACGCTTTTGTTTCACTGTTAAAACGGGCACTTCAAACACTGTGGTTTACGCTTGAAGAGATGGATCAGTTGTGGATACCCTGGGAAAAATCGTGGCGTTTAAATGAGCGGCATTATGGTGCATTACAGGGATTGAACAAATTAGATACGGCAGCTCAATATGGCGATGACCAGGTGCATCAGTGGAGACGCAGCTATAAAATAAAACCGCCGCAACTGGAAAAGGGTGATAAACGTTTCCCCGGAAATGAGCGCAAATACAAACATCTTTTGGCGGAAGAACTGCCGTTGGGTGAAAGTTTGGAAGATACAGTAACCCGCTTTTTACCGTATTGGCAGGAAACCATCGTTCCGACTATTAAAACCAGGAAACAAATAATTATTGCAGCCCACGGAAACAGTTTAAGGGCTTTGGCCAAGCATTTGGAAAATATTTCGGATGATAAAATAAATGAACTGGAAATTCCAACCGGATTACCATTGGTTTATGAATTAGATGAGAATTTGTTCTATCAGAAACATTATTATTTAAAATAAATTGGAATTAAGTTGCTGATTTAACAGAGGGTCTGCTGAAAAACTAAAATACAACTGCTAATCAATCTGTTATGATTCAATTTTTCGTTTTAAATGCTAGGTTCTTTGCGATATTCAATCAATTTCCTTGCATTTATATTTCGGTGCGTTGCACCTTTTAGATTTATTTTAACATTGAATCTTCAAAGATTTCGGTGCGCTGCACCTATTTATTAAGCCACAGAGTGGCGAAATCTTTGTAGAAAACAAATTATTCCGCGAAAAAAAAAGGTGCAGAGCACCGAAATAAAAAATGAATGTTGAGTTTTTCAGCAAGCCCTAACATAGTATTGAAGTTTGTCTTTTTCTGTGTATTTGATTACCCTCTGACGGATATTCTAATTTTTTTAATCAAACTACATAACAAGATTAATATAATTAAACTGTAAAAAAGTTGTTAACCAAATCCATTAAACAGGTGGGGTAAACACCAAGCCAAACAATTAATGCGCCCAAAACGGCAAGCACAAATACGCCTGAAAATACCAGCGGGGTTGTGGCTTCAACCACTTTTCCCTTTTTCTTCTTCATCATTACTCCGATTAAACGCAGGTAATAAAACAGGCCAATTGCACTGCTAATTACCAACACAAAAACAAGTG
>JBBQPP010000879.1:0-1573 GCA_038217255.1 Bacteroidales bacterium
AACTATCTTCTCTTTGTAAGATTGATAGTGTAAATAGAACTGCAGTTGCTCCCATAAATTCTTTTGATTTACTTTTCATTGTATGGTTCTTTATGTATGTAACTTAAGAATATACAATAAAATTTAAAGCTGTCTTACCAATTATTTTATCTGGTTTCTTAATTCATAAAAAGGGTTACGGATATAGGGAGATTATCTTGTTAAAAGGGTTATTATTTTTCAATAGTTTAATAAAACCATTCCAAATCCATTTTATCCAATTCCGATTCGGAAACAACATTTCCATTTTTAATATCCGCCTGGCTCATCATCAGCATTTCAGTTTGTTCTGGATGCAATGAAATTTTTTCTTGATTTTGTTCGGCTACCTAAGCTAAACAAGCTTTAATGTCTTCTTCAATTAGCTCCGGAAAATCGATGAGAATTTCCTGAAAAGTCATATCCGAAGCCAGCCAACCTAAAACATCATACACGGTAATGCGAGTATCGCGAACAATCGGTTTACCAAACCTTTTTGTTGGATCAATTTTTATTATTTCCCTGTAATTCATGTTGCTAAGTTACTGAAAATTAAATTTTTACCTGTTATACTTTTCTGTCAACTCCTTCAAAAACCGTATTTGTGTTTGATTAAGTTGTTTCCATTGAAACCGCCAGCCCCAGTTGCCTGAAGAAGTTCCGGGCATATTCATTCTAGCTTCGGTTCCCAGTCCCAATAAATCCTGCATCGGAAAAATTGCCATTTTTGCAGTTGAGGCACAAACCATTTCAATTGAGTTTTCCAAAGCTTTTTCTGGTTCGCCAAGGTATTTCAGAATTAGCTTTTTTTCTTTGCCTTTTGCTGAACTCAGCCAGCCTAAAGTTGTATCGTTATCGTGGGTACCGGTGCAAACCAGAAAGTTAGGTTTATAATTGTGTGGCAGGTTTCCATTTTTTGCATCCGAACCAAAAGCAAACTGAAGCACTTTTATTCCGGTTAAATGCAGATCATCGCGAAGTTTTTCTACTTCTGGTGTAATTGTACCCAAATCTTCGGCAATAAATGGCAAGCTGCCGTATTCATGGCTAAACCTTTGTAATAACTCATAGCCTTTTGCGGCTTCCCACTTTCCGTTAATCGCTGTTTTCTCACTTGCCGGAACCGACCAATAGGATTCCAACCCCCGAAAATGGTCGATCCGTACCGTGTTAAACATATTTACATTAAACCGTAGTCTCGCCATCCACCAGTCAAACTGCCTCTCTTCCAACCGCTGCCAATTAAATACGGGGTTACCCCACAACTGACCGGTTTTGCTAAAATAATCGGGTGGTACGCCGCCTACAAAAGTGGGATTCAGGTCTTTGTCGAGGTAAAAAATATCAGTGTTTACCCATACGTCTGAACTATCGGTGGAAACGTATAACGGAACATCGCCAATAATTTCAATTCCCTTTTCATTGGCGTATTTTTTCAAACGGTGCCACTGCCTGAAAAACTGCCATTGCATAAACATCCAAAAATCAATTTCTCCTTTTAGCAGTTCTGAATATTTTTTTATGGCTGATGGTTTTCTGAATTTAATTTCATCCG
>JBBQPP010000880.1:0-1572 GCA_038217255.1 Bacteroidales bacterium
CTTGTAAATCAACAAACAAAGGAATTTTGGAAAAATAGCTAAATCTTGATAAAAACCTTGTTTTTATACAAAAAATAACAAATATACCACAGTGCTGCCCATACTAAACTGCTTGTAACCAGCAAAACTACATATTCTCCACTCCATGAAAACAGAGCAGTGGTAAAGGGTATAAATAATTTTGATAAAAACCGGCTTCCTCCCACTTCAAAAAAGATATAAATGAAAATCGGATTCATGCCAACAACCTTAATGGCGTTATATTCAGTTGCAAACAGTTTTCGGACATCTATTAACCAATAAAACAATACGAGTGTAAGTATTGTCCATCCCCCACTAACCAAAACGAAAGAGGAAGTAGCGATTTTTTTGATGATTGGGGTAATTCCTGACAAATCGAGGGCATAACCGAGGATTAAAGCCAAAGCAGCTCCCGTTATCATGAGCCTTATCTTTGTATTGGCTGGTTTGTCGCCCATTAATATACGGCCGCAAAGTACCCCCCAAATAGTATGTGCAGAGGTTGATATAAAATTAATAGTCGCCCATTCACTGACTTTTTCTACCCCTTCAATTTTTATATTTGTCCAGGTACCGAGGTTTTCGTAATTGGCCCAGGGGTGATTGAAACCTGGAACAGGAAAAAAACGGTAGGCCAAATCAATCAGTAAAAGAATGCCAAGTGTGAAGATGACCTGAAACCTGAAACTCTTGTCCCGGATAAAAAAGGCAATTAAATAGGTGATTCCAATTTGTGCGAGCACATTCTGAAACTGCCAGACAATTTTGCCTGAATGAATACAATACAATGCCCAGCCTAAAAATATCAGTAGAAAAGATCTTCTAATCGCATGTTTGCGTATTAGGCTTTGGGACTCTCCTTTTTTCAATCGGTTAGCAACAGCAAAGGGAATACTTAGGCCAACAATGAACATAAAATAAGGCTGGATTAAATCCCAAAAATGCAATCCATGCCATTGGTGATGACTGAGTTGAATGCCAATGAAATGAATTAAAGCATTGTCCGAGTCCAACAAATGACCAAATAACAAAGTACTTTCCCCGGCCAAAAGAAACATAGTCAAACCGCGGAAAAAATCGATCGAATCGACTCTTTTCGAAATAAAGGAATTCGTTTTTTGTTGGATAGTTTCCATATTGGAGGCTCAATTAGTTAAAATTCAGGAGTGCATTAGATCTCTTTTCCTTCATTGTTTTGGATCCAAAGATAATTATTTTAAGAAATGATCACTTTTCTTTCAAGAATAAAAAAAATATTAATGCTTATAAATCATTTTTTATATATTTGCAAAACATTTTGAAAAACGCCCAGGTGGTGAAATTGGTAGACACGCCAGCTTGAGGGGCTGGTGCTCGCAAGGGTGTGCTGGTTCGAGTCCAGTCCTGGGCACTGAAACAAAAACGCAACCCATATATATTAAGGGTTGCGTTTTAGTTTCCGACAGTTTTACTGACAGTGAGTTAGTCATTTTATTTGACTATAATTTAACTCCTTCAATTATAACCGCAGATTTGGTTCGATCTTCTATTTCAATTAATCGGATATCTTCG
>JBBQPP010000881.1:0-1568 GCA_038217255.1 Bacteroidales bacterium
TTTGTTGCTGGCTTCCATCCCCAAAGATGGTTTGCATTTGAATGCCATCATCCATCATCATAAAGGCTCCGCTTTCTGCCACGGCTGTCTCGGCAGGATCGAGTTCGATTTCAACATACTGCATTTCCTCACCGTAAATGCGGTAGTCTATTTCATGATTGTTTCGCATAATATTTTTTATGTATGATTGGTTTATTTGAAATCTTAAAAATAACACATCTTATGTATAATTAATTAAAGCATGCCTGAAATGAAAAATACAACAGGAAAGAATGTGGAGTCTTTTGTAAAAAATTACCTCAATCCTTTAATTGCTTTTACAGAAAGTATCAACTGAAATTTTTTTCCCCGATAATTTTTACCTCATCACCTATCTGAATCGTTTTTCCAATTTCTGTCGAAGGGATATTACAATCAACAGACAGGTAATAATAGTGACTATAATTTGTAAGGGTTGACCACTTCGGCAAAGTTGAAGCTCGTTGCTTAGCAAATGATTTAGGAAAAGCGTGGGTAACCTCGCCGGTTTCAGGATTGCGGGTAGGGACCACACACCTTTCGCGAGGTTGCATGCCAAACATAGTGACACCGCCAATCTCAAATTCAATGCCTGTTCCTTCTTTTGAAAACAAATGATCTTCCCAAAAAGAAGGAACATTTTCTATTTCAATAGTTGCCCTGAAACGCCTTCTTGTTTCATCTAAATTTGTAATATTAAACCAATGGGAAACTTCCTGCAAAGTTGAAGTGGAAAGAACAGTTGCCCCGCTGATGTCGGGAATATCCAAAAATCTCCCGGTGCTGTTTTGAGCCAAAAAAGTTTTTTCGCCGAAATAATCAGAGAGGAATAGTTGTATGGCTGGTTTATCTTTTTGCAAATGAAAATGCGTCCAGGTTTCTTCACCTGTGGAGCGTAATGAAATAGTCCCATTTTCTAAGTCATAGAGCGATCGCAAAGAATGTACAAGACGGTTTGATTTTCCATTTATAAAGTTCCCATTTTCGTCGATCATTGCATATCTCCTGTCGTGTAAAAGGCATCCACCTACTGCGATAGTTGCTTTATGTATGGTTATTCCATCCAGTGACTTCACGGGATAAATTGTTATTCTGCTAAGAACTGGTTGCTCGTTCATCGTTTAATACGTTTAAATCCTCCTGCTTTTTACAAGCCTTTCACGAATAGTTATTTGGTTATATAAACTTCCTCACAAGTGATCCAATGCTCATGTAGCCTGCCGATCTGAAGCATGCTTATATTTTGGAAACAGGGCAAGCCATTTCTTTTGCCGCGTATCAAAATATTCAATTGCCGGTTTGCCTATTTCAAGTTTGTAATCAAATCGTGGGTATCCTGGCACAAAGTAACCAGGATAGAAATAGTCATATTTTTCTTTTTTACAGTAAATTATTTTTTCATAAATCATATATTTTCCAAGACTATACTTTTTATATTCCGGGTCGTATATTGAGCAAATACCCGCTGCGCTGGTCTCTCCCAAATCGAAGAAGCCGGCCCCGATAAGTCTTTTTCCATCGTATACATTTATCATGTAGGTATTATAAAC
>JBBQPP010000882.1:0-1565 GCA_038217255.1 Bacteroidales bacterium
GTTTGCAGTTACAAAAGATGTACAAGCCAAAGAAAATGCAATCAGAACTTACGAAGCGCTGGAACGACTGGAAACCGTGACTGGTATTCCGGGATTACCTGCCCGTTCGTATGCTTTAGCTACGGATAGTGTTGAGCAATCGCGTTCGCCACACCCCAAAAAGTGGCGCCCTTCGCCCGATGGGAATTGGCAGTGGCTCGAAGATACAAGCTCCGACGAAATTGTGGGGCATATTTTTGCCATTTCAATATTCTACGATTTGGTAGCCGATGAAACCATGAAAATCAAAGTGAAAAACCTTGTGGGGCGAACCATGGATCACATTACCGACAATAATTTTCATTTAATCGATTATGATGGATTGCCCACCCGCTGGGGAGTCTGGCATCCCGATTCAATAAATAACTCAACCAACTGGGCCTACGAAAAAGGATTGTATTCGCTTGAAATCCTTTCCTTTTTGAAAGCTGCCATTCATATAACCGGAAATCCAAAATATGAAAAAACATATCAAAAGTTAATTCAAAAAGATAATTTTGCCGAAAATACAGTTCAGGCTAAAAAGTTTGGACCTTTCGAAAACAGCCATTCAGATGATATCCTTACCTATTTCTCTTATTACACATTGCTCCAGTATTCAAAAGGTGACGAATATTTGCCACTGTACATAAAAAGTCTGGAACGAACATGGACCATTTCGCAACCCGAAAAAATACCGGCATGGAATATTATTGCAAGTGTTTTATTGAAAAAAGATTGTGAAGTTTATGTTGCTTTAAATGAACTTCAAAAATATCCAATAGATTTAATTGACTGGAAAATGGAAAACAGTCACCGCTGGGATTTACGAGAAGATCCGGTTGTTGCAAGGGGAGGAAATCGGCAGGCCACCGTATCAATCCCAACACCCGAAAACGGAATTTTCAGATGGAACACAAATCCACACCAATATGATACCGGAACTGGCGGATTGCGCGAAGAAACAGGGACTTATTTTTTGTTGCCGTTTTGGATGGGCAGATTTTACGGACTTTTTGGGGAAAATGGATTCCATCTTTATGAGTAGTTTAGGAGTAGATGGAATCCTTAATTGTGGGAAAAAATAAGCAATAACCAATATTCAATAAGCAATTTTGAAAAAGAAAAGACGGAAGATATGAAAGGGAAGACCGAAGACAGTATCGAGCATCCAATATCCAGTATCCATTTTTTCGTTTTTCCAATCTTTAAAATTATTTTTGCTTTTGTTAAACAGACTAATTTTTATAATGAATAAATATCGTTTATTTCTTTTCCTGTTTTTTATGAGTTTTTATGCAATTGGCCAAAATGAAGTAATTGATACAATTCACATTGGCGAAATAGTAGTAACAACACAACGTATTCCTCAGGAAGATTTCCTGGTTCCATACAGCATCAGCTTAATTGACAAAAAGGAGATGGATCATTTTTCGAAACGCACAACACCTGAAATGCTGATGAACATGGACGGGGTATTTGTGCAAAAAACAAATCATGGAGGTGGTTCGCCGTTTATCCGCGGACTTACCGGTAACCAAACGCTT
>JBBQPP010000883.1:0-1563 GCA_038217255.1 Bacteroidales bacterium
TTTTAAATTTGCACCCGTTCTTGCAACTATAATCATTTAACTTGGCTGCAAAATGGAAATAGACTAAAAAAACAATAAAAATGAGTATTACATTATTTGATAAAGTTTGGGATTCGCATGTGATTCGAAAAATTAATGACGGACCGGATGTGCTGTTTATTGATCGGCATTTGATTCATGAAGTTACAAGCCCGGTGGCATTTTTGGGATTAAAAAGCAGAAATAATACCGTAATGTTTCCAGACAGAACTTTCGCCACAGCCGATCATAATACCCCAACCATTAACCAACATTTGCCGGTTGAAGATCCTTTATCCGCAAATCAATTAAAAGCATTGGAACAAAATGCTGCCGAATATGGAATTACACATTGGGGATTGGGCCATCAAAAAAATGGAATTGTACACGTTGTGGGACCTGAAAACGGAATTACATTGCCTGGCGCAACCATTGTTTGCGGAGATTCACATACTTCAACACACGGCGCTTTTGGTGCTATTGCTTTTGGTATTGGAACTTCAGAAGTTGAAATGGTGCTGTCTTCACAATGTATTATGCAGCCGAAACCCAAAAAAATGCGGATAAACGTAAATGGGAAACTCGGATTCGGCGTTACGCCAAAAGACGTGGCTTTATACATTATATCTAAACTTTCAACCTCAGGTGCCACAGGATATTTTGTGGAATATGCAGGCGATGTATTTAGAAATATGAGTATGGAAGGACGTATGACTGTTTGTAATTTAAGCATTGAAATGGGTGCTCGCGGAGGCATTATTGCCCCTGACGAAAAAACTTTCAACTATGTGGAAGGGCGTTTGTTTGCGCCAAAAGGAGCTGATTGGGATAAAGCAATGGTTTTTTGGAAAACACTAAAAACAGATGTTGATGCGGTTTTTGACAAGGAAATTAACTTTGATGCAAATGACATTGAGCCAATGATTACCTACGGTACAAATCCGGGAATGGGAACAGGAATTTCAAACCATATTCCAAAAGCCGAAGCCGTTGAAGGCGGTGTCGCTTCTTACCGAAAATCACTGGACTATATGGGATTTCATGAAGGTGACACAATGATTGGAAAAAAAGTAGATTATGTATTTTTATGAAGTTGCACCAACGGAAGAATTGAAGATTTCCGGGCTTTTGCTTCCATTGTAAAAGGAAGGAAAAAAGCTGACAATATTACGGCTTGGTTGGTTCCTGGATCTCATGTTGTTGAAGAACAAATTAAAAAAGAAGGTTTATTAGATATTATTAATGCGGCCGGATTTGAATTGCGCGAACCTGGATGTTCTGCCTGTTTGGCCATGAACGACGATAAAGTTCCTGCAGGAAAAGTTGCGGTAAGTACTTCAAATAGAAATTTTGAAGGACGCCAAGGTCCCGGTTCCAGAACGATGCTTGCAAGTCCGTTAGTGGCAGCAGCAACAGCAGTTACCGGTGTTTTAACCGATCCAAGAACGTTGTTAATTAATAGTTAACGATGAATAATTAATAATTAAAAAAATTAATATTCCCCTCTTGAGACCTGTGTTGAGCGTAGCCGAAATAGGGGTTAGG
>JBBQPP010000884.1:0-1561 GCA_038217255.1 Bacteroidales bacterium
CAGGTTATTTTCAGTGCCCGATAAATTCAAATCGATGTTGAATTTCTCCGTGGTAGGATTTTCAGCTTTTACCGTTAAATTTCCAACGGGAATGCCGCTGACAAACAAATTCTCTATTTTGGCGTCGGCAATTAAACCATACGATTGGGTTACCCTTTTCAGCAGCGCGTTTCCATCAACGGTTCCCCTTACAAAACCTGTATCTTTTTCAATGATTCCCGAAATATCTTCCAGTTTGAAATTTCTGATTTCAACGTTCAGGTCATCGTTGAACAAATTATTCACCGAAGCGATATTGACTTCACTTCCGGTTTTATTCATAAAAAGATGATGTATCAAAATTCCCTGTTTCCCGAATTCGATGTAATTATCGGCTGCAATACCCCATTGATTATCCATGAGATAAAAACCGGACGGATCGAGCGCAAGCCTGAAGTTTTCAACATCTTTCGTAATTTCAGTGTTGATTAAAAGCTTCTTGTTTTTCTTCTCGTCGACAGATGAAATGGTTGTATTTATTTTGTTTTCAGCAAGTTTTCCATCGATTAAAAAATTTTCAAGTTTTATTTGGGTATTTGATAAAGCGCTGCTTGATATTTTATATTTCAATTCAGTTGGATTCGAATTCACATCAAGCACAAAGTCCCTAATTTCGGTAGTCCCATAAACGATTTTACTCATTTTTGCATTGATTTTCAGATCATTTTTCTCACTATCGAAACTTCCCTGAATAATTCCGGGTTCAAATTCTTTTAACTGAGGCAAAAGAACCTTTGATAGAATCGGATGATTGTGAAGTTGTATTTCGAAATTAAAATCTGATGGTTCCCTGTTGCTTTTTAACAGACTATCGCCACCAAACGAAAAATAATTATTAATGAAATTGTTCAGCTCCGCTGAAATGTCGGCAGGAGAAATTGTTCCTGAATATTTTACCCCAACCAGTGCGCTGTTGAAATTTAGTTCACTTTTTCCCGGCTCATTTACCGAAGCAAATAATACCGAATTGAGCACATATTTTTTCTCTCCCTGTGCAATAATCATATTGGTGATTTCCGCGCTGCCATTCAGTTTTTGTACAGTTCCGCCTTTCAAATCCGCTGCTGCAACTAAACCAATCCGTATGTCATTTTTTGTAAAATTTAATTTCTGAAGATCGACAGCCTGCACATTCAACCTGAATTTAATTTGTTCCTTATCCGGGTTTAGGCTCACCAACCCATCAAAATCGAAAACAGCATTTTCATCATTCAAATTCATTTTGCCTTCGAACTCCTTTCCGCTGATTTTGCCATCGACAATGAAGTTGTGATAGGTGTATTTATACAAATAAATCTGCGAAACCTCGGCTTTGATTTTTGCCGCCACAGTGTTTTTATCCAACCCGTGCCCATTGGTTTCAGCGCTTAACGATACGGGGCCATACATCACTGTATCCTTTAACAATCTGCCCAAATCGAAACTTGTAGTACTTATTTTGCCGCTGAAATTTTCATTTTTATCGATAGTCGCAAAAAGTTGTGCATCACCAAAACTGCTGCCTGCAATCACTGTGGTTTCA
>JBBQPP010000885.1:0-1557 GCA_038217255.1 Bacteroidales bacterium
ATAATGGCGGATAATGGTCGCCCATTTCCACACAGTAAAACCAGGGTAAACGACAGGGGCATGAAAACGCCGTTTATTGCAATTTGGCCTAAAGGAATCGGGTCGAAAAAACAGGTTTGTCAGAGTCTTGTTAGCGCAATCGATATTGCACCAACCATACTTGAAATTGCCGGAGCCAAAATACCGGAAACCATTCAGGGAGTGAGTTTTGCTGAACTTTTAAAGAACCCTGAAAAACCATTCCGAAAAACTGTTTTTGCTGAACACAACTGGCACGATTACGAAGCCCACGAACGCATGGTTCGAACCAAAGATTATTTATTTATCCTTAATTCGCGCCCGCAATTTACTAACCTTGGCCCGGCTGATGCAGTTGGAAGTCCTTCATTTGCTGACCTGACAGAGTTGAAAAAAGAGGGGAATTTGTCGGATGAACAAGCTGAAATATTTTTAGCACCGCGTCCAACCGAAGAATTGTATTACAATTTAAGCGATGGAAATCAATTCAATAATCTGGCTTTTCAGCAAAAATACAAAGAGAAACAAAACGAATTGAAACAGGTTTTGCTTGATTGGATGAAAGAAACTGGCGACAACATTCCTGAAAAACTTACTGCTGACTGGTATGAAAAACTGCCCGGTTACATAAAAACCCCAGAAAACGGTATTCGTGGCGAAATGCCCGGAAAGGAAAAGAATGCAACTAAAAACAATAACAAAGGGAAATTTTGAATCGCAAAAACGGAATGAACTATAATGGATAGTTTGATGCATATTAATAATTTTTCACAAGCGGCAGAGCCGCGAAATATTTATAGCAAGTTCTATCATCCATTTTCCAAAGGTGCAGCGCACCGAAATATTTTAGATTTCGGTGCGCTGCACCTTTTTTTAACTTCGTTACCCTATTCTCTACAAATATTACCGGTGCGCTGCACCTTTCAGAAAAGCTTTTATTTCTCGTTCACTAATTAGAGATAAGATATTTAAAATGTGTTTTAATAAAAACAGTCTAAAAAAATTCAACTCAATGAAAATAATTCTACAAATAATTCTTGCTCTCTTTACAACTGCTGCTTTTGCTCAAAATAAACAACCCAATATTCTTTTTATCCTCGCCGATGATTTAGGATGGAAAGATTTGGGGTGCTACGGAAACCCATTTACCGAAACGCCTAATATCGACAAACTGGCTGAAAACGGAATAAGGTTTACCGATGCTTATGCTGCTTGCCCGGTTTGCTCGCCCACCCGTGCTTCAATAATGACGGGGAAATACCCTGCCCGATTGCAATTGACCAATTACATAAAGGGCGAACGGACCGATAAAAACTCACCTGTTTTGCCTGCCAAATGGAAACCATATCTTGAAGCACAGGAAACTTCCATTGCTGAATTGCTTAAAAACAAAGGCTACTTCACCGGAATGGTTGGCAAATGGCATCTCGGAAACGAAGATTCAATGACCCCATGGTCGCAGGGTTTTGATTACTCACGGATGATAGGCAAAAACGGACTCGATTATTACAACTATTCCATTTTTCTCGATTCATACAA
>JBBQPP010000886.1:0-1554 GCA_038217255.1 Bacteroidales bacterium
CAATTCCAACAATTAAAAAAGATGACGTTGTTTTTTTAAAAGAACTGGCCGAAACAGGTAAATTTAAGCCGGTAATCGATCGGAAATACAAGATGGATCAGATTGTTGAAGCCTATAAATATGTAGAATCGGGACAAAAAACGGGTAATGTGGTAATTACTTTTGAATAGTTTAAAAGTGTAGATTCAGATTGAAAGGGACAGATAAGTTCTGCGGGATATTTAATAATCATAAGAATTGATAGGAATTCAACTGGTGCAAAATTTGCACCAGTTCAACTTTAATAGGAATTAACAAAGAATTCAGTTACTGCAAATTTTGCAACAACTGCGAAAGAAGAAAACTATATTTTGTTTTTCAATCGTTTGATTTACCTGCCGTCTCCTATTTTTAATAATTTTAGAGAAATTTGTGCGATGAATAACTCTGGAATCGAAATCTTCAAATCTGAAGACGGGAAAATTGAGAGTCTTATCAATCAACAGAACTAACAAAATTTACAATTATATAAACCAAATAAAATGCAAACCAATCAACAACTCGAACTTGCCTTCAACTTTGTTCAATACACGGGACAGAATATATTTTTAACCGGGAAAGCAGGAACTGGTAAAACTACTTTCCTTAGAAGTCTAAAAGAAAAATCGCCAAAACGGATGATTGTTGTTGCACCAACCGGAGTAGCAGCTATAAATGCTGGTGGTGTAACAATCCACTCATTTTTCCAACTCTCGTTTGCGCCACAAATCGGCATCGAAAACGAGCAGATCAGACAAATGCGCTTCAACAAGGAAAAAATAAATATCATCCGAAGCCTTGATTTATTGGTTATCGACGAGATAAGCATGGTTCGGGCTGATATTCTGGATGCAATTGACCGGGTGATGCGGCGGTTTAAAAACGGACGAAAACCTTTTGGTGGCGCGCAGGTTTTAATGATTGGCGATTTACAACAATTAGCGCCGGTGGTAAAAAACGACGAATGGAACCTGCTGAAACGCGAATATGAAACCATTTATTTTTTTAGCAGCAAAGTTTTGAAGGAAACAAAGTTTGTGAGCATCGAACTCAGCTATGTTTTCCGGCAGCAGGACGATAAGTTTATTGCCATTCTCAACAAAGTGCGCGAGAATAAACTCGATCAGGAGGCGGTCATTTCATTGAACCAGCGACATTTGCCCAATTTTCAACCCAATGATATTGACGGTTATATTACGCTTTGCACCCACAATGTGCAAGCCGAAAGGATTAATGATGCAAAACTGAGGTTAATCCCGTCAAAAACGCAGGTTTTTACTGCCCGAATTGAAGGTAAATTTCCAGAATATTCATACCCAACTGAATTCGAATTGAAACTGAAAGTTGGTGCGCAAGTAATGTTCGTAAAAAACGATCCTTCGCCTGAAAAACTTTTTTATAACGGCAAAATCGGGATGATTACCGATATTGAAAGCGATACAGTTTTCGTGCGTTGCCCCGATGATGAGGATGAAATTACTGTAACAGCGCTGCTTTGGGAGAATGTAAAATATTCAATCGATGAAAAAACTTCAG
>JBBQPP010000887.1:0-1550 GCA_038217255.1 Bacteroidales bacterium
CAACCAGAGAGACTTTTATGAACGATTTTCCCTTTATAAATACAGTTGTTTTCCTACTCTTAAGGCTTTTCGGATACGCCCCCGCTAAAAAACCTGAGTGGGGCAGGCCCGTTTTTAGTGGTAACTGGTCTCCACTTTTTATATTTAAAGGTAAGCCTGTCCTTCAATTTGCCAGTCTATAATTCATTCAAAAAACAGTAAATTTCGTGCATGTGCGCATATATTATATTAGTATTGAGATTTGAGTGTTTAGACTAAAACAGCAAGCGGGAAAAAATATTAAAATTGAAAATTGAGTATTGGTTGTTCGATATTGGAAATTTTTTCTATTTGAAGTTGCATTTAAAACGGATAGCATCGCTTTTAGCGATCCCATCCTAAAAAAAAGCTCCGGTAACACCGAAGCTTTCTATTTCAATTTGATTTTCTCTCCGGGGAGGCTGGGTGGGGCTTCCTCACAATACCGTCACCCACCCATATTTATCCTCTTCGTCTCCATTTTGAATAGCCCGTAGTTTGTTGTACAACTTTTCACTGATTGGGCCGGGTTTGCCATCTTTTGAAAATACATATGATATCTTTTCATCGTAATCATCGATTTGGCTAATCGGGCTAATTACAGCAGCTGTACCACAAGCTCCTGTTTCTTCAAAAGTTGACAGTTCTTCTACCGGAACTTGTCGCAGCTCAACTTTCATTCCCATTTCTTCAGCCAAAACCATCAGGCTTTTATTTGTAATCGAAGGTAAAATAGACAAAGATTTCGGTGTGATATAGGTATTGTTTTTTATTCCGAAAAAGTTGGCAGCGCCACATTCATCAATATATTTTTTCTCTTTTGCATCGAGATAAAAAATATTTGAATAACCCAGTTCGTGAGCTTTTTTACCCGCAACTAAACTTGCAGCATAATTTCCACCTACTTTGTATTTTCCCATTCCCCGAGGTGCAGAACGGTCGAACTCACGCATAATTACAAACGGAGTGGTTTTAAATCCGCCCTTAAAATAAGGACCAACCGGCATTACAAAAACCATAAACATATATTCATCGGCTGGTTTTACACCAATCTGCGGACCGGAGCCAAACAAAACCGGACGGATATACAAAGAAGCGCCCGATTCATATGGAGGAACAAACTTTTCGTTTAGTTTAACTACTTTTACCACAGCTTCCATAAATTTTTCAACAGGAACTTTTGCCATTAAAGTACCGTCGGCGGAATCAACCATTCGCTTTGCATTTTCATCCATTCTAAAAATACGGATTTTCCCATCTTTTCCCCTGAAAGCTTTCAGGCCTTCAAACGATTCCTGTCCGTAATGAATTGCAGTAGCTGAAATGTGCATTGGGAAATATTCGCTGTCACTTACTTCAAGGTCGCCCCAATTTCCATTTTTATATGTGCACCTGATATTAAAATCGGTTTTTATGTATCCAAAATTCAGGTTGTTCCAATCTATGTTTTCCATTTTTAAGAATTTATTATCAATGGTTTTTCGCCAAAATTGGCTCTTTAACCAAACTTCGGGCAAATTAAGAAAATTTTA
>JBBQPP010000888.1:0-1549 GCA_038217255.1 Bacteroidales bacterium
TTCTGAAACCGGATTAACTTTTGCACCCGGAGTTCCTTATGTGGAGTCGCACCGCCATTTCTCGCACTTGATGGCTTTTCATCCGCTTGGTCTGATTGATATTTCGAAAGGCGAAGCGGATAAACAAATTATTCAAAATACATTGCGAAATCTTGAGAAAGTTGGCCCCGACTACTGGTGTGGTTATTCGTACAGTTGGGAAGGAAATTTGTATGCCCGTGCTTTTGAAGGCGAAAAAGCTGCCGAAGCACTCCGGATTTTTGCCCGCTGTTTTTGCCTGAAAAACTCGTTTCATGTAAACGGCGACCAATGCAAAGCAGGTTATTCAACAATGACTTACAAACCATTTACACTTGAAGGGAATTTTGCATTTGCTTCGGCCATTCAGGAAATGTTAATTCAGAGTCACACTGGAGTTGTAAAACTGTTTCCTGCCATTCCTGCTGATTGGAAAGATGCATCGTTTAATAAACTCAGAACTTACGGAGCATTTCTTGTTTCAGCAAAAATGCAAAACGGTGCAGTTTCCGAAGTTGAAATTACTGCCGAAAAAGGTGGGAAATTGGTTTTGGAAAATCCTTTTGTAACGCAGGAATTCAAATCTGATTTTGACTACGAAATGAATGGCGACAATATGGTTTTCAACACAAAACCGGGGGATGTAGTGAAATTGAAGAAACAGAAACTTCAAAATGGGCTTTAGCCCAAAACGATGTGAACTTGAAATCAGAAAAAATATACACAAATGAAAATAAAAACACTTCTTTTAACAGCTATATCTTATGTTATTTTAATCGTTGGATGCAACAGCAGTAAAAATAATGCAATACCAGACGAAACAATAAAAGCCTATAATGTAGATTACAACTGGGGACCAGGGGGTGCGCATGGTTTTGCCGAACCTGGCTTGTGGGCCGATGCAAATCCTGATACATTGATGCAATGGTACGAGGATTTGGGTTGTAACGTAGTGCATTCATTTGGCGTGTCGTGTAATGGTTATGCGTGGTATAAGAATGGTTTTGTGCCGGAACAACCTGGGTTGAAATATGATTTTCTTACCGACATGGTAAAAATTGGGCGCAAAAAGAACATAAAGGTTTTTGGGTATTTTTGTGTGGGTGCCAACAACAAATGGGAAGAAGATCATCCGGATTTGTGCTATCAAATGGATGGACAACAAATTCCTTTTACGAAACAATATATTGATTATTTAGCATCCTCAATTGAAGATGCAATCAAGAAAACCGATATGGACGGGATAATGCTCGACTGGTTTTACAATCCGGGTGGCGGTCGAGAACCGCTTCCACCGTTAAAATGGCTTCTATGCGAGCAGGAAATGTACACGGAATTAATGGGCGAGCCTTTCCCTGGGATTGATAAAATGACCCCCGCAATTGAACTTGATTTTCGCCGCAAAGCAATTGACAGGGCATGGGAACGGATAAAAAAAGTAACCAAAGAAACCAAGTCCGATTGTATCATCTGGTTAACCGCGTATGAAGTTGACAGCAAGGAATATGAAGGTTCGGCATTGTTGAAGGAA
>JBBQPP010000889.1:0-1543 GCA_038217255.1 Bacteroidales bacterium
GGCTTTGCACGGCGGAATTATTCATCTCATCTTCAATTGTTACGCTTTATACATTCTGGGGAAATTATTTGAAACACTTTCCAATCGCGCTCATCTAGCAATCGTTTTTCTGCTTTCTGCCATCGGCGGAAATTTAATGAGTCTGGCATTTATGCCGATTGCTCCACCTTCTATTGGAGCTTCGGGCGGAATTATCGGATTTCTTGGCTATTTGACGATTTACGGATTTTACCGCCGCAAGATAATGTCGAATGCTTTGCTCAAAAATATGCTTTTCAATGTCGTGTTTATTGCTTTTGCGGGAATCTTTGTGATAAAGAATGTTGATAATTACGCTCACTTAGGCGGACTTTTAATGGGCGCAGTTTACGGACTTTTTCAGATTCCAAGAGATTTATATCAAGACCCGCGCGAAACAAATGAACCAATGCAGACTGTGGGAGTTGCTGCACTTGGAATTTTTATTTTTGTTTCGGTTTTGACTATTTTACTGCTAGTTCAAATCGTCAGATTGTAGAAGTCAGAACCATCTGCGGTAGCGGATGGTTGATCATAATAAACTTGGACGATTATAATAAAAAATCAAGGTGATATTCTTAAACCGCCCGCTACCGCAGACGGTTCTGACATTTTATATCGTCAGATTTTAATTTATTCACAAAATCAATACTCAAAAAATCAACAAATGCCGCGAGTCAGAGTTCACCAACACGTTAATCCTTTAGCGACTTATTTTCGTCAGTTAGAAGTAAGTCCAATCGAAATAGAAAAGATTTTCAGTAATCCCGAATTGCCGCTTTTCGTTGACATCGGTTGTGGACGCGGACGTTTTCTATTGCAAATGGCTGAACTTGATCCTGAGAAAAATTTTCTCGGGCTGGAAATTCGCGCACCCATTGTTAAAGAAGCAAACGAGATTGCCGAAGATCGCGAATTAACAAATCTGCATTATCATTTTTGCAACGCGACGCTCGCGCTCGACAAACTTTTTGCTAAACTGCCAGAAAATATTCTTGAAACTGTTTTAATACAATTTCCCGATCCGTGGTTTAAGAAAAAACACGCTAAACGCCGAATGGTTAAGGATAATTTGGTCGAAACCGTTGTCAAGCATTTAAAGGTTTCGGGCAAGACTTTCGTTCAATCCGACGTTGAATTTCTCGCTGAAGAAATATTCAAATACTTCCGTCAGCACGAAAACTTACGCGAGATCAAGGTTGGCGAAAGCCCTTTTCCTATCAAAACCGAACGCGAAAATTCGGTTGAAAATCGTAATTTGCCTGTTTATAGAAAGATTTTTGAAAAAAATTAACAGGGATGACAGGATAAACAAGGATAAAACTTTTCTGACTTTAAGAATCCTTTTCCATCCTGAATATCCCTGTTAATTTTCTTCTTTAAAAATTAAAATTTGATGTTTTCAGACTTTCTTCTCAAAAAGTTTTAGTAAAGCAATTTCTTCCGGTTCGGATTCGGCTTTGATTCTCTCAACTTTACGCTTGCGTTTCGGAATGAATTCTTGAATCGTTACGCCGTTTTCGTA
>JBBQPP010000890.1:0-1542 GCA_038217255.1 Bacteroidales bacterium
TCTTCAATTAAAATCAAGGCAAAGATAACAAATGTTTCCAAATATTGAAACCGAGAAGTTCGTTATTTTATTGTCTGCCTATTTTAGCCTTAGCGATCAAAAACTTGCAAATGGTGATTAAATATTGACACATTCAAATCCGATTGCATCCTCCCGCTTCAAATTTCCTTTAGATTACGAACCTACGTTTGCCCAACATTTCTATTTCAAAAATCGAAAAGGAAAAATTTTACCCTTGCACCCAACCTTTTTAATTTTTGAAGTTCATACAAACAGATATTGGAAAATAAGCAGTTACATACGATTGTAAAACACAGCATCGAAGGTGATTTAAAATCGCGAAAGCTATTGTATTCGAACATTGCGCCAATGATGCTTAGCGTTGCGCACCGTTATGCCAGCAGTAAATCCGATGCCGAAGATATTTTCCAGGAGAGTGTTTTGAATGTTTTCGACCGATTGCACCAGTTGCGCGAGGTGGAAAAAATTCGCGGTTGGGCAAAACAAATTGTTGTACACGAAGCCATTCGGTTTTATAAAAAGAAACGGAACATGGTTTTTACCGATGATTTTTCAGCCGAAAAACTGCAATCAGACAGCGATTCGGAAATTTATAAACAGATTGAATTGGAGCAACTTTTAAAAATGATACAACAACTGCCCGATAAAATGCGAATGGTAATAAACCTGTTCGCAATAGAGGGTTTTAAACATGAAGAAATTGCTGAAATACTTGGCGTTTCGATAGGTACTTCGAAATCGAATTTGCACGATGCACGCCGGCAACTGAAAAATTTCATGAAAGCTGAGGAGCGAAAGTTGGGATGAAGAATGAAAACGAACATAACGAATTAGACAAGTTCCTGCGCGAATCATTCGAAGGACATTCGATTGAACCGTCCCCGGAATTATGGCAGGCAATCGAGCAGCGGTTTGCACCGAAAGTGGTTCCCATGCAAAAATATTCGCGTCTGAAATTGGCGTTTTACGGCAGTACGGCTGTAATAGTCGGGCTAATTTTTATGCTTGTATTTTTCAGGAATGAACCCTCAAAACTAAACGATGATATAAAAAACGAGTTGGTTGAAAAACATTCTGAAATAGAAAGTACTCCTTCAAAAGAAAAAGAGGCTTTTGTTGCTGAAAAACCAATAAACCCAAAAACGGCTTTAAACAAAGTTCTTGCTGAAACACGAAAAAACACGGTTCAATTTGAAGAAAAAGAGAAACTGGAAAATATTGCTGAAAACATTGGTATTCCTGAAGAAATCAAATCTAATATTCTTTTTTCTGAAATGGAAATGAAAGAAATTGAAGATTTCGATTTTTCTCATCATCCTAAAAAAGTGGAACTGCAAAATTCAATTCCCTCAAAAAAAACAGAAACGGTAAAAAACTCAAAACCAACAAATAAAAACAATAAACCAACACGCGCTTCGAAACAGTCAAAATCAAAACATATTTCGGCAAAAAAATATTATGCACAACAATCGAAAGGAAAAAATAAATCTGGAATTTTTTCTGACAAGTTCGCTTTAAAAG
>JBBQPP010000891.1:0-1542 GCA_038217255.1 Bacteroidales bacterium
TTCTTTTTCATAAGGAAGATAAATTGTAAAAGTGGTTAATTTATCGGGTTCGCTCTCCAAAGTAATTTTACCATGATGCAGTTCGACAAGTGTTTTCACAAGCGAAAGGCCAATGCCAGTCCCCGGATTCGATGCAACTGGTCCATTGCTGACCTGAAAAAACCGGTCAAAGACTTTTTCCTGCAAATGCTCCGGAATGCCTTTCCCGCTGTTTGATACAGTTAGTTTTATATGATTGACGGGCAAATTTGTTCCCGCTTCATTTGTCTTTAAAACGATTTCAACAAAACCGTTTTCAGTGGTAAATTTAAAGGCATTCGACAAAATGTTAAAAAGGATGATATCCAGTTTTTCCTTGTCGAACCATCCCTCCACAATTTTGCTTTCTTTCGCAAAACTTACAGTTATTGATTTTTCCTTAGCCATAAAATCAAACGCGTCAATGTTTGATTCGATGGATTCTATTATGTTTGACAATGTGGCTTTCAGTTTCATTCCTTCGTAAACTGATTTCCTGAAATCGAGCAATTGGTTTACAAGTGACAAAAGCCGCTGCGAATTATTCAGGATCAGGTTGTTCAGTTTTGCAATTGTCGTGTTATTCTTTTCGCCGCCAATCAACTGTTTGATGGGTCCCATAATCAAGGTGAGCGGTGTGCGTAATTCATGCGAAATGTTTGTATAAAAACGGAGCCTTTCCTGGTTGAATTTTTCTTCCTTTTCGCGTTTTACACGCTCTATAAGCAGTTCCTGCCTCAATTGGATACGGGCTTTTACAATTTTCCGGATTTGGAATGCCGAAACTGCCACAATTAAAATATAGACAAGTATGGCCCAAAAGCTAAAAAATGGCGATGGTTTTATCCTGATTTCAAGTAAGGCGGGACTTTCGCTCCACTGTCCGTCATTGTTTGCAGCATAAACTTCAAAAGTATATTTCCCCGGGTTGAGGTTTGTATAATGTGCAGTTTTATCATTGCCAACATGCCATTCTTTATCGTAACCACGAAGCATGTACCTGTATTTGTTTTCCTTGCTGTTCAGGTATGAAGTTGAGGTAAACGAAAGTGAAAAATCCTTGTTCCGGTTATTCAATTTAATATGATCCTTAAATTCGATATTCGAATCAAGGATTACCTGTTTGTTCATTTCCATACCCGGCTGAATTTCGGAGTTATTGATAACAAGTTTTGTAAAAACCGGTGGGGGCGAAAATTTATTTACCATTTGGGTTGAGGTGTTAAACTGGTAAATCCTGTCGATGCCGCTCACATAAAGTTCATCATTTTCATCGATAAAAAACCCGCGCCGGTTATATGCGCTTGTGCGAATACCGTTGTTGATATAGAAAATCCTTAATTCGTTTGTTTCCATGTTCCATTTGGCAATCCGGTTGAAATTCAAATTAAGCCAAAGGTTTTGCTGTGAATCCTTTTGGATGTTCGTAACCCACAACGGAACTTTGTTTTCGAATATTTTTTTGTTAAAAGCGTTCGTGCCGCTGTTGTATAAATATAGTCCGTTTCTTCCGCCAACTACTAT
>JBBQPP010000892.1:0-1535 GCA_038217255.1 Bacteroidales bacterium
AATGGGTATAGCGATCTCGCCTAAACTTGGATTTCCTTTACTGTCTGTCGCTCGTACGTGCAATACATATTCGCCATGAGGCAAATTATTGTACCTGATAAAAGGATTATTACCGTGATACGACCAATCATTTTCTAAACCGTCTAGCCATACATAGTATTTGTTTTTGGCAGAATTGTAATAATTTGGCAGAGCCCAATTGAACTGAAACCAACTCGTATATGGCGAGATAACAAATTCACTGTTTGTTTCAAGACCTTGGAACTCATGATTTATTTTATTGGTTCGTTTATCATAACTAGAGAAACTTGAAAACACGAGTGGTGGATTATTTTGTTGTTCTAAATTTTTATTTGGGTCTATCACCGTGATACCATTCAACCCACCAAACCAAATTTTTCCTTCATCATCCTTCATAGACGAAGAATAGTTAAATTCATTATTGGTCAAACCGTCTTCTTCATAAAAATTTTGAATAGTAGATAAATCTGAATTGATTTTTGAAATGCCATTATAGGAGCTTGCCCATACATTTTTATGGTCATCTTCCAGTAGAGCAGTAATGTTATCGTCACACAGTCCAGCATTTTTATCAATAAGTGTGATCGTGTATTCTCCATTTTTTGTTTTTTCTAGTACATTGATGCCGCCACCAAATGTTCCGATCCATTTTCTATCCTGATGATCTATCAATAAAGAGAGGCAGTTATTGTTGCTCAGACTTGGTGTAGTGTTTTCATTTATTTCATGTAGAATTTTGCCCTTTTTATCTATAATGAATAAACCATTACTTGTTCCGATCCAAATATTACCTTCTTCATCTTCTTTAAAAAAAACTGTAACGATGGATTCAGCATTGGATTTGTTAATGATTAATTTTGTTATTTTTTGATCTTCTGCATTTAAAATACCAATATTAGAAAGATGAAACCCAAAAATCAATTGTCCATCGTTTAATAAAGCTATAGGACTACGATACTTTAATGAAATGTAATTACTAATATCAACTTGAACTTTTTCAACCTTTTCAGTTTTCATGTCTATTTTATTAAGATGTTTTCCAAGTGTCCAGATAACATCAGTATTTTTATCATAACACAAATGCTTGACCCCGTCTAATATAGTAGGCATGTACCCAATAGGAAAAAATAAATTGGCATCTAACGTTTTTTTATTGATCTTATACAATCCTGATTGGCCATTTTCACAAAAGGCAAAGTTGAAATCTTTCTCTGTAGTCGTAATACCTCGCATTTCATTGCTCCACACAGCATCTTCATGATAAAGCACTTTGTCAAATAGCTGCTTGTTAAGTGGGAGTTTTATGATACCATTATTTGTAGATATCCAGAGTACTTTTTCTTTATCAATAAACAAATTTTTTATATCTGTAAATTGGATTGCTTCTTGTATAATGTGAGAATAATCCTGAAAAGGTTTTTGTTGGTTTTTTGAATTATATTGCAAAAGTTGTTTTTTTGTGGCAAACCAAATATTGCCTTGGTCATCTTTTACGGCGTGGTAAACTGGGGATT
>JBBQPP010000893.1:0-1531 GCA_038217255.1 Bacteroidales bacterium
TGAAAATCGTTTTACAAACAATCCTATTTCTCTTTGCAACCGCTGTAATAGCTCAAAACAAACAACCCAATATTGTTTTTATCCTCGCCGATGATTTGGGCTGGAAAGATTTAGGTTGCTACGGAAACCCTTTTACTGAAACGCCTAATATCGACAAACTGGCTGAAAACGGAATAAGGTTTACCGATGCTTATGCTGCTTGCCCGGTTTGCTCGCCCACCCGTGCTTCAATAATGACGGGGAAATACCCTGCTCGTTTGCAGTTGACCAATTACATAAAAGGCGAACGAACTGATAAAAATTCACCTGTTTTGCCTGCCAAATGGAAACCATATCTTGAAGCACAGGAAACTTCCATTGCTGAATTGCTTAAAAACAAAGGCTACTTCACCGGAATGGTTGGGAAATGGCATCTCGGCAGCCACGACTCAATTGCTCCCTGGGGACAGGGTTTTGATTACACCCGGGTGATAGGAAAAAACGGCCTTGACTACTACAACTATTCCATTTTTCTCGATTCGTACAACAATGAATTTACCGATAATGGCACTGAATATCTGACTGATAAACTCACAGAATATGGAGTTGAGTTTATTCAGCAAAATGGTAATAAACCGTTTTTTCTATATATGGCCTATTCAGCACCCCACGTTTTTATTGTGCCGCGCGGTGATAAACTCAAAAAATATATGCTGAAATATGGCAAATCAGAAGAAAAATTCAACCCCTATTATTCGGCAATGGTTGAAAGCCTTGATGATGGTGTGGGAAGAATTATGCAATCGTTAAAAGAGCAAGGTTTGCTTGAAAATACACTTGTAATTTTTACTTCGGACAATGGTGGGCTCGGTCTTGACGAACTTGGTCCAATCCCAACAAATATGGCGCCCCTTCGAAAATGGAAAGGGCATATTTACGAAGGAGGAACCCGTGTTCCGGCAATCGTGAGCTGGCCTGGGAATATTGTTCCGGGAAAAGTTTCCTCTACATATTTCAGCACAATCGACTATCTTCCAACGTTTTGTGAAATAACAGGTATTTCGGAAATTCCCAAAAATGTGGATGGAGAAAGTATTTTGCCATTTTTGCTTAATCCCGATAATCAATCCGCACAAAACCGCCCGCTTTATTGGCATTACCCGCATTTCTCAAACCAGTTGGGAAGACCGGCAGGTTCAGTCAGGGTTGGCAATTACAAATTGGTTGAACTATACGAAACCGGTAATCTCGAATTGTACAATTTAAAAGACGATATTTCGGAAGCCAATGATTTATCGAAAAAGATGAAACCCAAAACTAAGGAAATGTACAAACTGCTTACGGATTGGCGCGAAAGTGTTGATGCGCAAATGCCTTTGCCAAATCCGGATTATAAGAGATAGGTTTGCAAGGCGATGAAGTTGGTGATGCAGATGAAAATACAGGTGGTGCAATAGGTGGTGCAATCGAATTGACTCCACGTCAAAAACAGATTATTGAACTTATAAACCAAGATAATACAATAAGTTACAGGATTATTGCAGAAAATTTA
>JBBQPP010000894.1:0-1520 GCA_038217255.1 Bacteroidales bacterium
GATAGCATGGTTTACGCGATTTCGGGTGAATCACTTGAATTTCAGCATCCGGTTGATATTGATGATGCATGGAAAACTGAACTTTGCTCAATGTGTCATTCTGCGTTGTATTAATTAAAAAAAAATAAATTTTTGAATAAATTTAGTTTTGAGAAATGATGAATTTGATGCATATTTAAATTCTAAAAGTTAGAGAAAATTAAAAAGTAATCTTTGGTATTAAAATTGTAATAATTGAATAAATCTAAAAATTAAAAAAATGAAGTACTTAAAATTAATGTTCGTATTAGGTTTTGCACTTGCAATTAGTTCAACTTCTTTTGCCCAGGCAAAATACGTTGGAGCAAACGCTTGTAAAATGTGCCACAACAAACCCGAGAAAGGTGCACAATACACTCAATGGCAGAAATCAGCTCATTCGCAGGCTTATGCCAAACTTGAGGATGCTGACAAAAAAAATGATGCATGTTTAAAATGCCATTCAACCGCCGGAAGTGTAGATAAAGGTTTATTGGCTTCTATTAAAGTTGATGAAGGTGTTTCCTGCGAATCTTGTCATGGCCCAGGCAGCATGTACAAATCTGCTTCAGTTATGAAAAACAAAGAACAATCACTTGCCAAAGGAATGATTGAACCAACTGAAGCTACTTGTAAAGCTTGTCATTTGGGTAAAAAACCAGAAGGGCATAAGGAAGCTAAAAAACCCTGGAACTTTGCTGAATTTAGCAAAGTAATTGCTCATCCTGATCCGACTGCAAAAAAATAATTGAATTAAATTTTTTAGTAAAAATTCCTTTGTTTTATTCAATTAAAGCAAAGGAGTTTTTTTATGTACTGATTTTTACTTTTCAATTGCTTTCTTTGCCAAAATAAATACTACAAAACAGGTATCAATGAAAAAAATAAGTTCGGTCTTTTTCTCAATGCTTTTTACAGGAATATTAATTGTAATATTCGCGATATCAATTGGTTATGCAACTTTTATTGAAAACGATTACGGCACTGTTACTGCGAAAATTCTTATCTATAATTCAAGATGGTTCGAAGTATTGTTGGTTATTTTGTGCATTAACCTCATCGGAAGCATTTTTACAAATAAGTTAATTGCCAAAAAAAGATGGCCGGGAGTTTTATTGCACTTTTCCTTTGTAATTATTTTCATTGGTGCGGCAATCACCCGATATTACGGTTACGAAGGAAGTATGCACATTCGGGAAGGTGAATCTTCGAATACAATTATTTCAGATCCTACTTATATCTATATTAAAGCAAAAAAAGGGGATCAGACAATAGTTAAAGAGAAACAGGTTCTATTTTCACCTTACACGGCAAATCGATTTTCAGAAAATATAAATATTGGTGGACAACAGGTTGCAATTAAAAATGCAGGCTATCTGCCTTCTGCCGAAGAGGTTTTGATAGCCGATCCCAATGGAAGCCCAGTTGTTTCAATACTTGCTGTTGCCGATGGTTCAGACAGGACTGATTTCCTGCTTCAACCTGGAGAAACAAAAAAGATT
>JBBQPP010000895.1:0-1513 GCA_038217255.1 Bacteroidales bacterium
AATTTTAGTTTCGATTAATTTTTGATAGAACACCTCATCACACAACCTTGCGCTACCAATCAGCGCGGCATTTTCGTCCAGTTCAGAAATTATTATTTCAGGTTGAAGATCCATGTTTGTAAATTCGTTCATCAATGCAGATTCAAAAAGCGAATAACTTTTTGAAATATTGCCGCCAAGAACAATACATCCAGCATTAAATTTCTGAATCCAGGGAATTAAAAAACTACCAAGGTTTTTCCCGAATAACGTAAATAGTTCTTTTGCAGTTTCATCATTTGCAGCTAATTCTGCTAATTCTTTAACCCCTGAAATAGTTTCGCCCGTTTGATTTTTATTTTCATTCAAAAACCAGCGTGTAGAAAAATATTCATCGGCAATGGATTTTTGAAACGGAACGTGGTACAAAAAACCGTCTTCAGGAATTCCGTCTTCACCGGCAACAGGCAAACCATTTTTAATGAAAGTGGTTCCAAATCCGGTTCCCAGTGTTAATGCTATTATCCTTTTATATTTTGATGCTGGTTCAACATTTGCCACTCCAACCGCAAAACTTGCAGCATCGTTTAAAAAACGGATTGGGAAATCAGCCGGCAAATCAAGTCTCTGAATTAGTTTGGATTTTATATCTACACCATGCAAATCATGGAATTTGGCCACATTTTTATCGAACCAGGCAACTCCGTTCAGGTAATCAAACGGGCCGGGCATCGCAAATCCGATTCCTGTCAAATCATTTATTTTTTGGTTTGAAACCGTTTGCTGAATGGCTTTTACCCAGCTTTCCAAAATCGATTCCGTTGAACCATTTCCGTCAACTTCAACCCGCACTTTTGAGCCAGTAATTAATTTATTTGTATTGTTATCGAAAAGCTGGCATGTAATGTGGCTGCCGCCAATATCGATTCCCATGGATAGTTTTTGCATGTTATCTTCTGATTTCTATTGAATAGGTAAATTTCTCGGCAATATAAAATCCAATGTTGTATTCAATGGGTTTATCGCCAGCACCGGAAACAAACCGTTCGCGGATCATGATTGGCTCGCCCAACTTGATTTTTAAGCGATTAGCAGTGATTTTTGTAGCGAGGCGAGCTTTAATCCGTTCCCGTGAAATTGTTGCCTGAATATTGAACTGGTTTTCAAGCAATTCATAAAGTGGTAGTTTGAAATCGGCTTCGGGCGTAATTCCAATCCGAGGGTGGAAATAACTTTCAAAATAGACAAAAGGTCCGTTTTCGTTTCCACGCAACCTTGAAAGCTGGACTACTCTTGTCCCTTCCGGAATGTTAAAAAATGTGGCAATTTTTGCGTCACATTCAACCCATTCAGCTTTAATCAGGAAGTTTGAGAATGCAATTCCACTTTGGTTCATTTCCTGTGTAAACGAATGCCAACTGTCCAATTGTGTTGTAAATGATTTTTCGGCAACCTTGGTTCCGTAACCTTTTTTACGAAGAATTAAACCTTCGTATTCAAGTTTATTTGTTGCCTGCCGAATAGTATTTCGGCT
>JBBQPP010000896.1:0-1511 GCA_038217255.1 Bacteroidales bacterium
CTTGTTGTTTCGTTTATTTCGTACCAATCGAAAATAATTCAGATTGAAGTTGAAAACGGCAACGAAACTATTTTAAATGTTGCGCTTGAACCTGCAACACTTGATATTGGCGAAGTAAAAGTTGTTGCCCAACGCCGCACCGATACCGACATGTCGCTGATTTCGGGGCTGAAAGCGCAAAACCTGATTGTAAACGGAATCAGCGCACAGCAAATTTCGCGCAGCCAGGACAAAGATGCCGCTGAAGTTATCCGCCGTGTGCCGGGTATTACCATTACGGATGGTCGTTTTGTAATTGTCCGCGGGTTGATTGAACGTTACAACTCGGTTATGCTCAACAACGCCACCGCTCCGAGTTTCGAAGCCGACAAACGTGCTTTTTCGTTTGATGCCATCCCAAGCGGTTTGATAAATAATATATTGATTTACAAAGGCCCGTCGCCCGAATTGCCCGCCGATTTCGCCGGTGCAGCCATTAACATTGAGACCAAAAGTGCAGCCGACGAAAACAGTTTGGTAATTTCATACGGAACAAAATACATTCAGAATACCTCTTTTACCAACGATTTCAAAACTCATTCGGGCTCTAAAACTGATTGGCTTGGTCTTGATAACGGCACACGGGATATTCCAACGGGAATCCCTTCGCCTGAGGCTTTTAAAGAATTATATAACTGGGAAAGCGTGGATGCCTACCATCAAAAAACCGATGAAATAACAGCTATTTCAAAATCGTTTTCAAACAACTGGCAAACTTTCTCAAAAAAGCCATTTCTCGACCAAAACTTTTCAATCACTTCACAGCGCAGGTTCTTAATAGGGAAAGCTTCCCTGGGAAATATCACTTCTGTTAATTATAGCCATTCAAATGATTACAGAGGAGGTACCCGAACTGAATATCAAAAATCTTTTAATGATGAGGGAAATCTAAAACCAGATTTTGATTTTCGTGACGGTCGTTCAAAACAATCGGCAAAATTTGGTGCCATTTTTAACTGGAACCTGATTTATGGCAAAAACCAAAAACTTGAATTCCGCAATTTCCTCTACAATATTGGTGATGCAATAACAAGTATCCGAAATGGAATAGACAACAATGGTTTAATTGTTCGCTTGTATGATTTAAAGTTTGAAAACCGAAAGATTTATTCGGGGCAGCTGGCAGGAGAACAAGTTTTTAACAAAGACCGCACAAAATTCAACTGGATGGCCGGTTACGGGCGCACAAACACTAACCAGCCCGACAACCGAAGGTTGACTTATGTGTATGAAGACAATGAAAGCAGTACAAATTACGGCAATTATTTCATGAGCATCCAAAACGTTCCGAATGCATATCTGGGCGGACGTTTGTGGCTCGACATGAAAGAAAATGTGTATGATGCAAAAGCCGATTTGGAACACAATTTCAAACCATTTTCTTCTGAAACTCCATGGAAATTGAAAACAGGGTTTTTCTATGAAATTAAAAACCGCGAGTTTGCTTCAAGGCTAATAGGTACAGTGGCGCT
>JBBQPP010000897.1:0-1508 GCA_038217255.1 Bacteroidales bacterium
GGTTCAATACTTTCGGTAGCGACTGTTTTCCAGTTTTCACCCTCTTTAAATTGTAGTGAGACGTTCTGATTATCATCCTTTCCAACCGGAGGAAGAAGCGCCATTAATTTTACTGTTTTTTTACTAAGTGTATGCATCGTCCACAGAATCGGTCCAAAGGAATTTTCAGGCTTTTCAACGATCTTCGATCCTGAAAGTTTAATGTCATCGAAACAGAATTGCGATTTTCCGGGATTTTCTATTACTCCCATGTCAAAATTATTTACAACAGCAACCAATCCCTTAATTCCCACACCATTGCAAATTAATTTTTCAAGTTTGATCCCATTTTTATCAGCAACATCCATTTTCAGCTTCATGTTGTTACCGGTTATTTTAATGGTAAATTCATCAAAATCAAACCCTTCCGGAATCTTTGTTGTTTTATCTTTTAAAAAAGCATAGCCATTTAAACTAACCCCTGCTTTTACCCCTTTTCCAAAATAACAAGCTGCACGAACATCGGGATCTTCCTCGTCGAATTCTCCAATTAAAAAACCTGCTGACCCGGGTACTTTACCCTTGTCTTTTAACATGATTTTTGCCGAGATTTCGTATTCTCCCAATTCGGTGGTAATAACATGTGTTAATATATTTACCCTTGAATTTGGAACATCGCCAATGCAATACAGTTTTCCATCTTCCACTTTCCAGTCTTCCAACGGTACAGACCAAAAATCTTTTCCTACCCAAATCCGGTCGTGTGTATTGTCAAAACTGGTGTTAAATTAAGTTTTTCTTGTGCAGGAAGTTGTAATAAAAAGAAATAAAATGATAATCGGTACTAGGTTTTTCATTCGTATAAAATTTTGGATTGAAATTAAATTCTAATATAAATACTTGTCATTTAGAAATGTTTTTATTTTTTTATCGAGTGTCCAAAGTTTAGAATTTGAAGCCGATTTTCCATAAGTTCTGCAAAAATTAATTCTTCGGTTTTTACTTCGTCTTTTTCAATCAACTCTTGACATAATTTAAAGTATTCATCGTTTCCTTTGAAATATTCAATTCAAATTGAAGTTTCAAAAATAATGCTCATACTTCTCTATTTAAGTTGCGAATTTCATTTGCAGTCAAACTAAATTCCATAGGTTGATTTTTCACAATTCTACTCAACTCTTTCAACTTCCTCAACCTAACATATTCACTTAAAGCCAGTTTAAGGATCTCAGTAATAGAAGTAGCTTTAGCATATTTCATTGCGTCCTTTATCAAATTATCGTCAATAATGGCTGTAACTTTCATGTTTTGCAAATATTAAAAAACGTACGATGCAAAATACGATACGTAATCGTATAATCAAAAATATCTACTTACTCATTCCCTATAATCCGGATTGTTTGGCACCAAACCCAAACTTCCAAGAAAATCCATACAAGCCGCTTTTACATTGTAATCACGGTCGGGCATTTTATGCACAGCGCGAATGGTTTCAATAAAAGGTTTTTTGTTTTTTGAATAAAGCAAAT
>JBBQPP010000898.1:0-1506 GCA_038217255.1 Bacteroidales bacterium
GTGGAATTGGACAATCATTGGAATGCTATCCTTTTCTGCATTTTTGTCCTGTTTTGCCGATACTTTTATGGGGGCTTTTTTTGAAGGGAAACTGCTTAAGTCGCCCTTTTTCAAAAATCTTGAAAGCCCTGAATCAATTTCGCCAAACGACATGGTAAACCTGGGCGGATCGTTTATGGCTTTTGTGTTTTTCCTGGTGCTTCATTTCCTGGTTAATGCATAAAGACCGAATTCAGAAGTTTTAAAAATGAATTTTGTAGTGAATACCTGACCCTTTACTTCGGTCTTCCGACTTTAAGCCAACAAGTATTTCATTCATTTCAAAAAATTATAAATCACAAATCCTACAATGAGCAACAATGAAAAAGCGAGGTGGATCAATACCGTTAATTTGGCGCCGGCTTTAAGTTTATCCGGATCATTATGATGTTTCCAAACTATTCTGGCAGCTTTGGGAAATAACAAAATATAAGGGATCAGGGAAATAAGCAACGGCCAGGAGGCGCCGGAATAATTGGTAAATAACAATATTACATTTATTACAATGCCCACTTGCACCAAAATATACAACACAGAAGTAAATCGCGTTCCCATACGTGAAGCTACCCCATGTTTTCCACCTGTCCTGTCGGCATCCAGGTCAATCATTTGCCCTACCAGTAAAATAGACGAAGTACTTAGCCCGGTAATGGGCAATAATAAAACCAACTGCGGTTGAATGTCCATATTTTGACTCACAGCGGCAATTAATATAGCCATCGGGCCAAAGGCAAGCCAAACCGAGAACTCGCCCAACCCCCTGTAAGCAAGCTTAATGGGCGGTGCAGTATAATATTTGCTAAAAAAAGCCGATAGGAGAAACAGTCCCCAAAGTTGCGGCCGCAAGTCTTTTTTAATCAGAAATGTAAGCACTATTGTCCCCACCAGGGCAATTATCAAACCTGCCCGTGCCAAAAAATACATTTTCCCCATGAGGGTGGGATTGTCTAACAACACTCCCGAACCACCACTGGATTCGTTGCGGTGCACATTCACTTTGTCGGTACCCTGAATGGTATCGTAAATATCGTTATAAACGTTTGTGGCCACATGCAACCCAACCGCAGTAGTCAAAACAACAATAAAATTTATCACATCAAAACTTTCTTTTACACCTGCACTCCACAAAGTGCCTATTACAATTGGGGCAATTATACTGCTGAGAAATGGTGCCCTAATCATTTTTGCAATACTTGGATTATTATTCATGTTTTTCTTTTTAGAATAGTAAAAAAGTCAACTGAAGTTAGTATTAGTGAAGTTAATTATTTATCTAATCTGGTGAAAAATACAAAGAAAAACCTTAAAGATAGATCCAGGTTTGTAAAAACTTCATTATTATTTATCGGTAAAACGAATAATTTTTTAGTGATGGAATGGGAATTGGATATTGATTTAACTTTTTGACATATAGTACAATTGAAGAAACAGTAGGAATAGCCCACCCTTGAGAAAAAAAATACAAAA
>JBBQPP010000899.1:0-1505 GCA_038217255.1 Bacteroidales bacterium
ATTGGAGAAGCTGAAAATGGAGAAGAAGCGCTTGCAAAAATAAACGCCTTAAAACCCGACCTTGTTTTTCTGGATATTCAAATGCCTGAAATTAATGGTTTTGAAGTGTTGCAAAAACTCCCCTTTTCGCCAAAAGTGGTCTTCTGCACTGCTTTTGATCAATTTGCGTTGCAGGCTTTTGATTCTCATTGTATTGATTATCTGGTAAAACCGCTAACAAAAGAGCGATTTGCCCGCACGGTTGAAAAATTAAAGCAGTTGAATGGAAACAACACCGATTTCAACCTGAATAAACTCATTGACCAACTTGCGCTGGAAAACAAAAAAAGTGAAGCAACTACTATCCCTGTTAAAGTTGGCGACCGCGTAATTTTTGTCCGGTTGGATGAAGTGGCCTATTTTCAGGCGGATGAAAAATATGTTTCATTACATACAAAACATGCAAAATCGTATATTTTGGATTCGAGCTTAACAAAATTGGAAGACAAAATTCCAGCTTATTTTATCCGTGTACACAAATCATACATTGTAAACAAAAACCTGATAAAAGAAATTCGAAAGCACTTCAACAATCGTTTTGTGTTGATTCTGGATGATTACATGCAAAGCAAAATTACCAGCGGCAGGAGTTATTATTCAGAAATAAAGGAGTTATTGGAGATTTAGGATTACCTTTCAAAACATTACGAAAAATGAAAACTTACGCAAACGATATGACCCCGGGAGATGCATTCCACCCTTCAGAAATGGTAAAAGATGAATTGGAAGCAAGAGGGATAAAACAAGTTGAACTGGCAAAAATTACCGGGTTCAACAAATCATTTATCAGCCTGTTTTTAAAAGGAGAACGGGATATTAATATCAAACTGGCAATTGCATTGGAAACACTGCTTTCGATAAATGCTGAGTTCTGGATAAGGCTCCAAAAACAATACGAAATGAACAAAGCGCTTATTGAGTTACAGAAAACCAAAATGGCATCATAAAATACGTACAAGTGAGGGCTTCACTTTGAGTGAAACCCTCTCATTTGATTGAAGCCCTCACTCCAAAAACTTGGGAAAATATCTACAAAGTGTGAACGAATTTCCCCAAAACCAAACAAGTTGAAACCCAATACTTCCGGCAAAATCTTCCTAAACCTCTATTATTTCAACAGAAACTGAAAACCTTTCATTTTCTGGCACATTTTTCCCATTCCTTTTACAAACAATAACATTAAAATACATGTCATGAACTATTTAGCACAACAAGATTGGGATGTAGCCATGGGATTGTGGTGGATTATTGGATTGGTAATTTTTCTCGGCGTGGTTTTTCTGATCCTCAAAACAGGAACCAGCAAAAGAAAACGCAAAAAACAACGGGAAATTTTAAACCAACGCCACTCCCGAGGTGAAATTGACAAAATTGAATACGAAAGGAAAATGCAAAATATAGCCGAAAAAGAAAGGTTCTACCAGAATTGATTTAGAACACTTCTCTTTTAAAAGGAGAAGTCGTAC
>JBBQPP010000900.1:0-1505 GCA_038217255.1 Bacteroidales bacterium
AGTGTCGGTTCCAGTGTGACAAACCGGACCAACAGGATTTACTTTTATAAGAAGTGTGTCGTTGTCGCAGTCGATTAAAATGGAAACCACGTTCAAAAAATTCCCCGATTCTTCGCCTTTGGTCCACAAACGGTTTTTGGTACGGCTGAAAAACGTGACTTTGCCGATTTCCTGCGTTTTCGCCACGGCTTTTTCGTTCATAAAACCCACCATTAAAACCTTCATAGTCTGGCTGTCCTGAACAACAGCTGGCACTAGTCCGTCTAATTTTTTGAAATCGATTTGGGAAATATCTTTGAATTCGTTCATTTTATAAAAATTTACGCGAAGTTACTAAAACGATTTGGAATCGCTACCGAACCACAATCCCGTTTTCGCGAAGATAACTTTTGAGGATTGGAATCGGAATTTCGTTGTAATGAAAAATACTGGCAGCCAAACCTGCATCTGCTTTTCCCTTAGTAAACACATCGACAAAATGTTCTTTTGCACCTGCCCCACCCGATGCAATAATTGGGATTTTTAATGAATCGGCCAGTTGCGCAAGTTGCTCATTGGCAAAACCATTTTTTGTTCCGTCATGGTTCATCGAAGTAAAAAGGATTTCTCCAGCTCCCCGATCTTCAGCTTCTTTTGCCCACGAAAACAGTTCTTTGTCCGTAGGGATTCGTCCACCGTTTACGGTAACTGTCCAGTAGTTGTTTTCATCGCCACGGGCATCAATAGCCACCACAACAAACTGGCTACCAAAATTCAAGGCCAGTTCATCAATCAGTTTCGGGTTTCGCACTGCCGATGAATTAATTGAAATTTTGTCAGCCCCGGCACTCAACAGTTTCTCGGCATCGCCAATTTCACTGATTCCACCACCAACGGTGAAAGGGATATTCAAATGTGCGGCAATACGTTTTACCAATTCCACAAAGGTTTTGCGCCCCTCGTGAGTTGCGGTAATATCGAGGAAAACCAGTTCGTCAGCACCATCAGCGGCGTATTTTGCGCCCAATTCCACAGGATCGCCTACTTCCTGGATATTTATAAAATTGATTCCCTTAACGGTTTGCCCGTTACGGATATCGAGACATGGTATTATTCGTTTTGCTAGCATAATGGCCCCTCCCCAGCCCTCCCAAAAGGAGAGGGAGGTTGTTCTCTAATATTATTTAGAAGTAATAATGTATCTTTTAATGTTTTCTCCTGTTTGCCAATAATAAATCTGTCGGCATTGTAGTATTGTTCCAAATTTGTTGCTTCCGTTTCTCTTTTAGCATCTTTTCCATAATAACTTCTTTTGGAAAACCAATATTTATCTGAAATGAAATTTTTCGGATAAATTGTTAATTTATATTGACAATTAACTGTTAAAGAAATTTCACTTTCCGTATCAAAATATGCTTGAAATTGAGTTGTATGATTAGAAAAGGTCACAGGGTTGTCCGATGTTAGAAATGAGAAATCTTTATTTTCAATTTTAATAATACTAATTGCATCATCTTTCCTAAGAT
>JBBQPP010000901.1:0-1502 GCA_038217255.1 Bacteroidales bacterium
TATTGTTGTTGGTTTACTTTATGGCGAAGGCGATTATACCAAAACACTTGATGTTTCAACCCGCTGCGGACAGGATTCGGATTGCAACCCGGCAAGCGCAGGCGGTATTTTGGGGACAATGTTGGGATATTCAAATATTCCCGAAGAATGGAAAAAGGGGGTAATTCCGGTGGAAGACATGGATTTCAAATACACTACCATGTCGCTGAACAACGTTTATGAAATCGGCACTAAACATGCTTTGGAAACGCTCGAAAAGAATGGTGCAAAAATCAACGGCGAAAACATTGAAATTCAGTTTCAGGAAATAAAACCGGTTGCTTTGGAAGTTGGATTTGAAGGACATTATCCGGTTAGCAGAGATGCGCTAAACAAAAAACTTGACCAGCAAAACAAGGAAATAGAATTCGAATTTACAGGAATCGGATTCGCACTTGGAGGGCACGTTAAAAAGTTGGACGAAAACAATCCTGAAGATTCTGTTCTACAACTCGAAATAACAATAGACGGTGGAACTGCGGAACAATTTACAATGTCTTCCAATTTCAGCAAACGCCGCCACGAAATTGCATGGAAATACCGACTGACCGATGGACCACATAAAGTAAAAATCAAATTATTAAATCCAACCAAAGGATTTCAGGTTGAGGCGGGGGATTTGATTGTTTATGGTTCGAAGAAAGTATAGAATATTTGCAACAGCGTTTAACTTATTAAATGAAATTGATATTTCCATTAAAAATGACTTTAAGGAAAAATCTGAATGGAGAAATTGAGAAACATTCTACAATGGAAATATTAACTTATGTAAGTAATGAATTTTCAAAATCAGATGCTGACTTTGTGCAAATAATTGATAATTGCGTATTAGTAAAAAACAAAGTATTTATGTTCAAAATTAGAAGAGGCGGTAGCACAAATCGTTGGGGTGGAATTAGCGGAGCAAAATTTCAAATTATTGAACAAGGAAATATTAGAAAAGCATTTTATAGTATTGATTTGACAAGAATTCTAATTGTAGGACTTATTCTGGGATTAATTTTTGGTTTATCAATTGGAAGCACTTGGATTGGCATATTTGCTTTAATCATTTTCGGCACATTATTAAATTGTTTAATAAAAGTTATACAGCATTTAGTAATATTTTCTGATATTTTAGACGATTGGTAATTGAAAAATTATCTTCATTTTAATTCAATAAACACCCTATTTTTGTTCTATTTGTTAGATAGCCTCACCCGCAACAAATAATCATCAGCAGTAATAAACAGTTCAGAATAATCGGCATTAAAGGCGCAGTTGGCAGTGGCTTCATTGGTCATAATAGTTCCGAGGTGTTCTCCTTCAGGGTTAAAAATCAGCAAGCCTCCGGGGCCGGTGGCAAATATCCACCCGTTTTTGTGGACTTTCATTCCATCGGGCAGGCCTTTCAAAGTTTTGGTAAGATCGGTGGCATCAAAAAACACTTTCCCATTTTTTAGCATGCCGTTTTCGTCAATGTC